>JAEELU010000003.1 GCA_016282815.1 Acholeplasmatales bacterium | reverse complement strand
GAAGTAATCGATAAGTTTATTGAAAGCTTAGCTGATTGTTCTACTGTAGAAGCTCCAGTAAAGCTAGACGGTAGATCATTATTCGCAGTAATTGCGCCAAAAATAGAGAAATAAGGAGTAAAGAATATGCCAAAGCAAAAGACACATAGTGGTTTAAAGAAGAGAATCAAAATCACAGGTAAAGGAAAAATCGTTCGTGGCCACGCTTATACAGGTCACTTAAAGACAAACAAGACACATAAGCAAAACAAGCAACTAAGCAAGACTGCATTAGTTCATTCAACTGATGAGAAGAGAATTAATCAATTAATCTCTAATTTAAAGTAATTGAGGTGAAGGAATATGCCAAGAGTTAAAGGTGGATATGTAACAAGAAGAAGACGTAAGGCTGTCTTAAAATTAGCTAAGGGTTATTATGGCTCAAAGCACACTATTTATAGAACTGCACACGAGCAGGTAATGCGTTCATTAAGATATGCATATCGTGATAGAAAGCAAAGAAAGAGAGAATTCAGAAAGCTTTGGATTCAAAGAATCAATGCTGCTTGCCAATTAAATGATATTAAATATTCTCGTTTTATTAATGGTTTAGCTCAAGCAAACATCGAAATCAACAGAAAGATGCTAGCTGACATGGCAGTAAATGATCCTGCTGGATTCGCTAAGCTAGTTGACCAAGCTAAGAAGGCTCTAGAGAAGCCAAAGGCTAAGGTTGAGGAAAAGACTATTTTCTTAAAAACAGCTCCTAAAGCAAAGAACTAAGAAGACATAAATAAAGGCGATATTTAATTATCGTCTTTTTTCTTTGCTAAAATCTAATATAATGATATAATTACTTTGTGAGGTTTTATTATGTTAGGAAAAAAGGAAAAATTAATTATAAAAATAATAATTGCAGTGCTATTAGCAATTGCAGTTACATTCAGTGTTATAGTATTTATATATATACAAAGAACAGATGTTCCATATTGGATTAACCATTTTGGATTTGCTTTAATACTAATTCCAATATCTGGTATTGCGATGCTTTTACCAATGCTAAACCAATCAAAATATGTTGGCGATGGTAAGGGTGATTCACTTATGGTAATAGTTTCAATTCTATTATTTTTAAGTGCATTATTATCTATTGGATTATCTTACTTAATCAAGTAAAATTTCTAAAACTTGTATTTTATATAAAAATACTGTATAATCTAATTACTAGGAAGAAGGCAGTGGAGCTCAAAATATATTATAAGGATACTGAGAGACTGTATGTGCTGGATGCTCATCTTTTATTGAGAACCCTAATTACAGCTAAAAAGAGGTAACCAATTGTGAAGGATCAGTTCTTCACGACCTTCCTAGACTATTTGATATTACTGGGTGGATATTATATCCACCCATTATTAATGTAAAGAGGTAAAAAATAAATGACATTTAAAGAACTTGGTGTTGATTCAGACATCATATTAAAGCTAGAAAAAAATGATATCTATAATCCAACTCCAATCCAAGAGTCAACAATTCCCCTACTACTTGATGGTAAGGATGTAATTGGTGGCGCTCAAACAGGAACAGGTAAAACATTTGCCTATTCAATCCCTATGGCTAAGGCTATAGATATTAATACTAAAAATGTTGAGGCATTAATATTATGTCCAACAAGAGAGCTATCTATTCAGGTTAAAAATGAATTAGACAAGATATTTGATAATATTAAAAGTGAAGCCATCTATGGTGGTGAATCATATGAAATACAATTTAGAAAGCTTAAATCAAAGCCAAATGTAATTATTGGTACACCAGGAAGAATAATAGATCAAATAAATCGTGGTAAGCTAGTACTAGATAATGTTAAATATTTAGTATTAGATGAGGCTGATGAAATGCTAAAGATGGGCTTTAGTGATGATTTAGATACAATATTATCTAACATCAAGGGAATCCACCAAACAGCACTATTTAGTGCAACTATCCCACCATTTATTAAGAATCTATCTAAAAAATATATGAATAATCCTGAGCTTATTCAAATAAAGAATCAAACATTAACAGTAGAAAAAATAGATGAGCAAATCTATTACTGCATGAAGGATTCTAAAAAGGATTTATTAATTAGATTATTAGATTATTATTCATTTAATCATGTAATGATATTCTGTAATACAAAGGCTATGGTTGATGAGCTAAGCCAATATTTAATCGAAAATGGCTATCATGCTGAGGGTCTTCATGGAGATTTAAAGCAGGCAGTAAGAGATAGAGTAATGCAGAAATTTAAATCAGGTATCGTAGATATCCTAATCGCTACAGATGTTGCAGCAAGAGGAATAGATATCGATGATATCGATTGTGTATTTAATTTTGATGTTCCAAATGAAAATGAGCTATATGTTCATAGAATTGGTAGAACTGCAAGACGTGGTAGAGAGGGTACATCAATTACTCTAGCAACAACACGCTCTAAATCTAGAGTTGCTGAGCTTGAAAAATTCACAAAAAGAAAAATTACTGAGCATAAGATTCCAACTATTGATGATATAAATAATAGCACTAATAGAAGATTATATAAGGAAGTAATTAAGCTTATTGAGGATAATAAGGATAATTCAAGCTATGATAATATCATAAAATCATTATCAAAGGCATCTACTGATCCAATTCCTCTAATTAGAGCCCTACTATCTGGATTATTTGAGGGTAGAAAAAAGGAATATAAGGAAATTGAGGTATCTAGACCTAAGAAGCCTAGAGAAAAGGTAGAAAGAAATAAATTTGTAACAATCCAATTAAATATTGGAAGTGTTGATAGGGTTAAAGCAAATCAGCTTGTTATGATATTCCATGATGAATTTGCTATATATAGAGAAAAATTTGGTAAAATAACAATCAATAAAAAGAATACCCTAATGGAAATTAAGGCTGATTCTATTAGAAGAATAAATAAAAAGAGCATTAAAATTAATAATGCTACTGTAACAATAAGAATATTGTAGGTGAGATAATGCGTATTATTGCAGGTAAATTAAGGCATAGAATAATTGAAATGACTAATCTTGATTCTACAAGAGAAACTCAGGATAAGGTTAGAGGTGCTATCTTTAATATGATAGGACCATATTTAGAGGGAGATTACTGCCTTGATTTATTTGCTGGTAGTGGCGCTATGGCAATAGAGGCGTATAGTAGAGGTATAAATAATATCGTAATGAATGATATTAATAAAAAGGCTCTAGATATATGCAAGAAGAATTGTAATTCCCTAGGAATTACTAATTCAGAATTTTATAATGTAGATTATAAGGAATTTAAAAATATTAATAGGCATGAATATGATTTAATAATATTAGATCCTCCATATAAGATGGATGATATTGAAAATATTATTGATTCAGTATATGATATTTTAAAAAATAACGCTATATTAGTATATGAAATGGGTAAGGAAAGTATATACCCAGAGGAATATAAAAGCCTAAAGCTTATTAAGAATAAGGAATATGGTATAAAGAGAGTTGTAGTATATAAAAAGGAGGTATAAGATGGATGAATATAATAAAATAAAGAAATTCATGTCATTATTTGATAAGGAAGATTATTTTAATATTTATTCAAATGCTGATTTGTTTGTTAATTTATTTTCAAAGAAAAAATATATGTATTGCTTCCTAAGTGACTTTCTTGAGGATTCTGTTGGAGTTCAGCTATTTAACAATGAGGCTGGCTTTGACTATGTCCATGATGTATTAACATTAGATACTGATAGTATGCTACTAGCTGGAAGAATGGACTCTATTTGTGCAATCTATTTAACTAGAGATTTATTATCTGATGAGGATAAGGATTATATCCATAAAATGGGATATAGAGTAAAAAAGGAGAAAAACCTAATCGTATATAGATACGAGAAGGGTCATGCAAAAAGATATGCTAATAAAAAGGAAATGAAGGATTTAATAGAAAATTGTGAATTCGTTTATTCCTATGTTAAGGAAAACTTTACAGATACTATGTCTGCCTTTGAAGCAAATAAGCATCCTGTAAGCTTTATCGATGAGGAAAGATTAGAATATCATACTGCCTATTTAGATTTACCTAATTTATCAGTAATGCCTCGTAAAATGCCAGTAAATAAAAATGTAGTAGAGGATTTCAAGTCTATTCCGTTTACAGGTGAGGAATGCTATATGTTTGTAGCATACACACCACTAATTATTAAGGAAACTGGTGTTAGACCATTAATTGTTTATTTTTATTTCGCTGATAGAAACAAGGTAGTATTTAAATATATCACTGATGCACCAAAGGAATATAAGAATTATATTTATGGTATATTAGATGATGTATTTAGAGAGGAAGGAATTCCTGAAAAGCTATATCTAAATGATAGACATTTTTATTCCTATTTATTTAAAACATTAGCTGAGCTACATATAGAGGTAGAATTAGCTTTAGAGGATAATGAGGTTGATTTAAATCTACTTGATGCAGTAGAAAAGCTATATCAGCATTCTGAAAATCTATATACAGAATCAAAGGATGGTATTGAAATGGTACTAGAAACTATAGTATCAGAATTAAATACTATATCTAAAATAATTGAAGAGGAAGAGGAGCCTGAGGAAAAAGAAAAAATTGTAGTATAAACTACAATATTTCTCTTTTGAATAATCCTCTTGTATCATTATTAGAATCAAATCTCTTGGTGTCATCACCGGAGATTTTTTTCTTAAATGCTTCTATTATATTTTTTGTTTCCTCCTTAGATTCAACTGTGAAATCTAATCTAAGAGTATTAACATATTTTTTTATTTCATCCAAATCATCAATTAGATTTAATGGCTTTTTATTAATGATATGATTGATGCAGTTATCATTATAGATGATAAATTCACCAAATTCATCCTTCAGCGAGTAGCTATTTTCTCTACATTTACCGCATTCACCATATCTCTTTAATGGACAATATTTAGTTGTCATTAAATTCATTCTTCCATATACTATTTGAGCAAGAGGAGGAGTAATATTAAATTTCTCCTTAAATGAATTATAGATTGCTTTAGTATTTGTAAGTGATGATTCAACTGATAATGTAATAAGCTTAGCACCATTATTGATAAATGATACTACTGATTCACTATTAATTACATTGAAGCTATAATCGATAACAATGTTTTTATTTTTATAATATTCTAATCCACCATATGATGAAACTAATATATCATCATAATCGGGATATTTAGAATTAACATACAATGATTTATTTTCATAATAAATATTTTTAATACCAGCTTCAGCTAACGCATCATATTGATCCTTAGTTCTACATACGCAAATTATATCTGGATTATTAAAATCAGTATATAATAATTTATTATGCTTTATTGAAATAGAATCTCTTTTATTTTGAAAATAATCTAATAATATTCTAACTATTTGTCTTCTTAAATCATTGATTGAGGAAATAGTTATAAATAGATTATCAGGTATCATTAAGTTAATATCCTTTAGATAAAATGGAGTATCATTTAGCTTTGATAGCTGCTTATATAATGTGTTGTAATCAAGGCTTTGAGTTTTAGCGAGTGATAATAAATTATCACTTTCTACTGAAAAGTAGTTATCATCAATAGTAGTAGATAGTATTAGCTTAGAATTAATATCACCATAGATATCAAATGTAAGAGGGTATTTGTTTAATTCATTTATTGATAAATCAATATTTGAATCATTCATTTTATAAATAGAAGAATTAATGCTCTTTTTGTCATAAACATTTAGATATAGAATACCCTTACCTGATTTGATTTCCTTTTTATTTGAATCATATAGCTTATCAACTGTGAAATAATAATCATCCTTGTCGTTGATTCTGATTCTATCTCCAACTGATAATTCTCTTGTGATATTAATTTGAGTAAGCTTATTTTCTATTTTAGTTATTTTACCTAAATAAGCACCCTGATTAGATTTTTTAGTAATATCTACAACATTACCATTATCGGCATTAAATAGGAAGCCTTTAGTATATTCTCTATGAAATACAGTATCAAGCTTGTTTGATTTATAATTTAAATCATCAAGCTTTTTTCTATATTCCTGGGTTACTGTTTTAACATATGATGGTTCCTTCATTCTACCTTCAATTTTAAGTGAATCAGCATATGGAATTAGATTCTTGATATTATCGTAGGTATTTAAATCCTTCATTGATAGCATGAAGCCCTTACCCATAAAGCTATTATTCTTATATAGGCTATATTCACGTCTACAGTTTTGGCTACATCTACCTCTATTTCCACTACGAAGTGAAAGAAGAGCACTCATTAGGCAGCCACCACTATAGGATACACATAGAGCTCCATAGATGAATACCTCTAAATCCATTTTGATTGAACTTTTGATTTCCTTTATGGTATCAATTGATGTTTCTCTTGCTAAAACACAGCGCTCGGCACCTAGCGTTTCAAAGAATTTAACATCATAGTAATCCTTTAAGCCTGCCTGAGTAGATATATGACATTCCATAGGCTTTAAATATTTATTTGTATAATCGATTAGGGAAAAATCCTGTAGGATTACTCCATCTACACCAGCATCATGTAGCTCATGTAGATATTTAATAGCATCGTCATATTCAGATTCCTTAACAATTGTATTAACTGTTACATAGATTCTTTTAAACTTTGTATGAGCATAGCTTAATGCAAGCTTTAACTCCTCAAAAGAGAAGTTCTTAGCATAGGCTCTAGCACCAAAACGCTCGCCTGCAAGGTAAATAGCATCAGCTCCATTATACAATGCTTGTAAAAAAGATTCGAAATCTCCACTAGGAGAAAGTAGCTCTACCATATAAATCACCACTATGTATTATAATATAAAATTATAATAAAGTGAATAAAACTATTAAAAATTGATTAAGTATGTGATATAATCTAACTTGGATACTTTTTGAAGGAGATATAAAATGAACAATTCTTGCTTTAAAAGTAAATATGATATTGTAATTATCGGTGGTGGATTATCTGGCTTAGGTAGTGCTTTAACACTAGCTCCTAAAAGCAAGGATATACTTGTTTTAGAGCAGCATAACCTTTTAGGTGGTGTAGCATCAAGCTTTGTAAGAGATGGTATCGAATATGAAACTGCCCTACATGAGATGATGTCAATTGGATCTGAGGAGGAGCCATTAAGTGTTGGTAAATTCCTTAAGAATGCTGGAATTGATATTAAGTTCATTAGAGTACCTGAAGCATATAGGCTTGTTACAGACGATATAGATATTGTAGTTCACGCTGGAGAAAATGGTAATTATGAAATACCTTCACGTGAGATTGCAGAATATTGCTGTAAGGGTGATGAGAAATCTATTGATGATTTATACAATAAGATTTTAGCCTTCTTCAAGCTTTGTAAGAGTATCTATGATGCAATAGGAGAAAATGATGATTCTAAATTCAAAAAGATGAGCAATTATATGAACCTTATTGGTACAGCAGGCTATTCATCTTACGATGTATTAAAATCATTCGGCTTACCTGAAAAGGCAATTGATATATTATCTGCCTATTGGATGTATTTAGGAAATGTAACTACTGATTTACCATTCAGTGTATTCGCTATATTGATGGCTGATTATTTTGGATATGGATCTCATATTCCAAGCTATACATCACATGAGCTATCACTTAAGATGGCAGAAAAGGCCATCGAAAAGGGAGTACAAATTGAATGTAATCAAAGAGTAGATAAAATATTAGTAGAAAACTCTAAGGTCAAGGGTGTAAGATTATCTGACGGAACTGAAATAGCATGTGATTATGTAATATCAGGTGCCTATCCAAATAAGGTTTACACATCTATGATTGAACCAAGAGAGGAAATAAAGCCTAATATGATTAAGTTCGTTAATGCTAGAGAGATGGGCTGTACATGCTTCTCAGTTATTATGCTATTAGATAAGGATTATCATGAATTAGGTATTACAAATTACGCAACCTTCTATTCACCAAATGGAATGAATATGGAAAAGATATTACATGAGGCTAAAAATGATGTTCCTTGGAATTATCTAACAATCGTATGTAATAATATCGCAAATCCAAATGCATCACCTGAGGGTACATGTATGCTATCAATTACAAATCTACCATTCCCTGAGGCTTTTAAGGATTTAACTCCTGAAAACTATGAGGAAATGAAGAAGAAGCATGCACTACACTTTATCGAGCTTGAAAGCAAGAGATTAGGTGTTAATTTACTTGATCATATTCAGGAGATAACAATATTAACTCCAGTATCAATATCTCACTTCGTTGGTGCTTGGAATGGTGGTATCTATGGATTTAGACATTCTATGGATGACCATGTTGTTGCAAGAATTGATATGAAGAAGAAGGAACAATATATTTCTGGACTATACTTTAATGGAGCCCATCAATCATCAGGTGATGGTATCGCGACTGTAATCAATACTGGTAGATCAGTTGCAGTAGAGGTTCTTCTTGATTTAGTACAAAAGAGAAGGGCGGCGAGAAAAAATGGCAATTAAAGGATTAATTAGAGATGTAACAAGTGTTACAAGAGTAATAAAAAGAAGAGAAAGAGCTCATGATAATGCTAGTACTGAGCCAAATACCTTCGATAATATCGGCGAGGTAGCAAGAGCCCTTCACCCAGGTAAAATAAGCTTATCTATTTCTGATATAAGAAAGGAATTAGATTATACAATAATTAAGCTTACAGGTGATAAAATTCCTTACTTTAAGCCAGGACAATATTTATCACTTGAATTTAAATATGAAAACTATTTAACAACTAGACCATATACATTAATATCATCTCCTAAGCATGCCTTAAGAAATGATAAGTATGTAGAAATTGCAATTAAGAATGTAGGCAATACATCTAAATATTTATGTGAAAGCCTAGAGGTTGGTGATTCATTAAATGCTGAAATTGCCCTTGGTAATTTCACATATGAACCATTAAGAGATTCTAAAAATGTATATGCCGTAGCAGAGGATATTAATACCTCATTTATTAGATCATATGCTTTATCGATTATTGATGGAGTAATAGATTGTAATCTTACTATTTTAAAGCTTAAGAATAATAAGCTAATTGATAGCTTTATTCCAGAGTGTGAAAGAATAAATGTTATTGAGATTGATTCAATTAATGATATTAAGAATCATTTATCAAATGATAATTCTTATTTTATTTCAGGCAGTAGTAAATTTACTCATAGTGTAGCTAATTTGTTATCGGAAAATGGAATTCAAAATAGAAGAATCAGAAAGGATTATTATGATTCAATAATTTCTGATGATGTAAAAAATGATAATTCTATTTATGAGATAGAGGTATTAAGAGGAATAGAATCTACAATCATTAAGGCAAATGCTAATGAGACTATCGCAGTAGCTTTAGAAAAGAATAATATCAGGATACATACTGCATGTAGAAATGGTATTTGTGGAGCTTGTAGAATTAAGCTTATTGATGGAGAAGTATATATTCCATCAGATAATGAAAATAGAAGAAAAATGGATATTGAATATGGATATGTCTATGCATGCCATACTTATCCAAAGGGTAATTTGAAAATTAAAATCAGTATAAACTAGGTGATAATTTGGGTTATAGTGAGGAAGAAATTGTAGAAATGCTAAAGGATATTCCACTAAAGAATGCTAGTGGAGATATCATTGATGGTGCACTTGTTCTAGAGGGTGGAGCCTTTAGAGGAGTATACCAGGAGGGTGTTTTAGATTGTTTGATGGAAAATGGAATCAATCTAAGAACAACAATTGGTGTATCAGCGGGTGCTTTAAATGGTGTTAGCTATTCTACAGGACAAATTGGAAGATGTGCACATATTAATATTAGATATCGTCATGATGGTAGATATGTAGGTATAAATGCCTTTATAAAAAGTAGATTGAAAAGCGTAATCGGCTTTGATTATATCTTTGGTAGCCTACCTGCACTGCCAAATTTAGATATAGATGGATTAAAAAACAATGGAAGAACATTTATCGCTGTAGCAACTAATGTGGAAACAGGTAAGGCTGAATATTTCTATAATACTAGAGATGATATTATGGATTGTGTTAAGGCATCAGCTACATTACCATATATCTCAAGGCCTGCATTAATAAATGGTAAGCCATATTTTGATGGAGGCTGTGCTGATAGAATTCCATTTAGATATGCCATGGATAATGGCTACAAGAAAATAGTTGTTATAAAAACAAGAGATAGAAGCTTTAGAAAAAAAAGTAAATTTGAAAGAAAGCTTCTAGTAACAAAAAGAATTTATAGTAGCTATCCCGATTTCGCAGCTAATCTTGCAATGACTGATGATGTATATAATTCAGTATGTGATGAGCTAGATAAATATGAAAATAAAAAATCCATATTTGTTATAGCACCTTCAAAGCCAATCAATATTAAGATGCTTGAGGGTGATTTAGTAAAGCTAAAGGAATTATATGACCTTGGCTACAACGACGCTTTAAATTCTTTAGAAGACCTAAGGAATTATTTAGGAGTGTGATTATATGAAGAAGCTTTTATTAGCTATTTCAGCATTAATTCTAGGACTTACAGTAGTATCATGTGGTCCTGCAAAAAATGAAAATGTTGAAGGAAAGGTAAACTTTGTTGGTATTACAGATGACAACCTAGAAACAGATTATACCTACAATGATGATTATTTCCTTACCTCAGCACCAACACTTAATAATAATCTAGCTGATGTTTCATTAGCCCTAGCATTAACAGGAGCAAAAGCCCCTGGAGATAATCCTATGGCCTATATGGAAGGATTTTATAATGCTTGTAAATTTACAAATGTTGTCGCTAACGAAGATTTTGCTAAAACACCTACAGAAAATACTATAGGCTTCGCTATGGCAAGTAAGGAAATCAACGTTAATGGAAATAAATATTTATTAGTTTCTACAAATGTAAGAGGATTTACTTATGGGGCAGAATGGGTATCAAACTTTGAATTAGGTGAATCTGGAAACCATCAAGGCTTCGATAAGGCATCTGATAAGGTTTTAGCTGGAATTGTTGATTATGTTAAGAAATATAATACGAATAATCTAAAGCTTAAGTATTGGCTTACAGGCTATTCAAGAGCAGGAGCAGTTGCAGGCTTAACAGCTTCAAAGCTTACAGATCAAAATAGGGAAGAAACAAATAATATCTACGCTTACACATTTGAGGCTCCAGCATCAAGAGTAAGTGATAAGAAATATGAGAATATATTTAATTATGTTAATCCTGATGATTTAGTAACTAAAATAATTCCATCAAGCTTTAATCTTGTAAGACCAGGCGTTGATATAGATTATACAACTCGTAAGGATTTCGACAAGATGGCTTCATATGTTGCTAAGCTAACAAAGAATGTAACATTAAAGAAGTATAGTGCAGAAAAGCCAATGAGTACCTTGATTACAGATTTATTTAAGGCAATATTTGGTGATGATGGTGCTTTTAGAAAAACATATGTTACAGAATATCAGTCATCAATTCAATTTTTGATTAATAAGGTATTCTCATTAACTAGTGCAGAGCGCACAAAGCTTATTGATTATTTCAAGAGTAATTTACTATCTATGGTATCAGTAATATCTGGGAAGAATAAGGATAGACTAAAGAGTCTTGTAATAAATGCATTAAATTCTGCGAATGTAGAATATGATAGTACACAAATGAATAATGCACTAGATAAAATAGCAAATCTAGTTGTAGATGTATTTTTAAATAATGTATCTGGTGATGATTTAGCAGCATTACTTGTAAATATTAATTCAATAATTCAAAATCACTATTGTGAGGTATCTTTAGCATATATGAGAACAAAATATACCTTACAAGATACAACAAAATAAAAGGTAGTAAGGAGAGATTTTATGATAAGTAAACCAAAGGGTACATATGATGTATATGGACTTGAAGCAAAAAAATGGGTTAAGCTTGAGGAGGTAATTAGAAGGGTTTGTGGCTTATTCAATTACCAGGAAATAAGAACACCTATATTTGAATCAAGTGAGGTATTCCATAGAGACGCTAATGATACATCAGATATGGTAACAAAGGAGACATATGATTTTAAGGATAGAAGTGATAGATCAATCACTTTACGTCCTGAGGGTACTGCTGGTGTAGCAAGAGCATATATCGAAAATAAGCTATATGTTGAAAACCCAGTTAATAAGCTATTCTATATTGGTCAAATGTTTAGATATGAGCGTCCTCAAAAGGGTAGAAATAGACAGTTCTCACAATTTGGTGTTGAGGCACTAGGCTCTAATTCACCACTAATTGATGTTGAGGTAATATCACTTGGTGCTACATTAATTAGATCACTTGGTCTAAAGGATGTAACAGTAAAAATTAATTCACTTGGTGATAAGGAATCAAGAGATAATTATAAGAAGGTATTAGTTGATCACTTCTCTAAATATAAGGACGATTTATGTACAGACTGCTTAAATAGACTAGAAAAGAACCCTTTAAGAATTCTTGACTGTAAGGTTGATAGAGATAAGGAATTCTTTAAGAGTGCACCAAAGATTAATAATTATTTAAATGAATATTCTAAGAATAGATTCAATGAGGTCTTATCTGCACTTGATGCGATAGATTTAAAATATGTAGTTGATGATAATCTAGTTAGAGGCTTAGATTATTATTCACACACTGTATTTGAGCTTGAGGTAAATATTCCTGAATTTGGTGCTCAAAATGTAATTGGTGCTGGTGGAAGATATGATGATTTAATCAGTGATTTAGGTGGACCTAAGACTGATGGAGTTGGTATGGCCTTTGGCCTTGAAAGATTACTACTAGCTTCTGATTATTCTAATAAGGTATTAGCAAGAGAAAATTCAATTCATGCATATTTTATAGCACTTGGTGATAATGCAAGAAGCGAAGCAATTAAGCTTATGAACGTTTGTAGAATTGGTGGCCTATCATGCGATATGGATTATATGGCATCAGGTATTAAGTCTCAGTTTAAAAAGGCTGACAAGAATAACGCAAGATTCACTTTAATCCTTGGTGATGAGGAATTAAATGAATATAAAATCAATGTAAAGGATAATTTAACAGATGAGCAGGAAAGAATATCATTATATGATTGCTATCCATATATGGTAAATAAGCTAAATAAGCAATCAGCATGCTCAAGCTGTCATTTAAAGGGGGATTCAAATGAGAAAAATGATTAAGGATATTAGCCTTGGTGAGGTTAATAAGGTTGCAGGCTTTGTAGAGAACATCAGAAATAAGAAAAGCATGTGCGTTATCGTATTAAGAGATGTTTCAGGAAAACTTCAAATTACAATTGAGAAGGCACAGCACCCAG
>JAEELU010000002.1 GCA_016282815.1 Acholeplasmatales bacterium | reverse complement strand
GCAAATCATGGTGCCTCAATAGGTAAAATGAGTGATGAGGATTTATTTTATCTAATGAGTAGAGGATTAACTAAGGATGAAGCATTCCTATTAATATTACAGGGAATTGTTAAACCATTTGTCGATGGTATCCCTAACGAGGAATTAAGGAACAATATATCTGAATCAGTTAATAAGCTTATATTAAAGTAATAGAAAAGTGGGATTTTAATGGATATAAATGAAATTAGGCAAGAATTCCAAATATTCAGGAATGAGCCAAATTTAGCATATTTAGATAATGCAGCTATGGCACTAAAGCCTGACAGGGTTATTAGAGCAATAGATGATTATTATCAGAATTATGGTGTAAATGTTCATAGAGGTGTATATAGATTAAGCTATCAGGCTACTGATAAATATGAAGAGGCTAGAACAACAATAGCTAATTTTATTGGTGCTAAATTTGAAGAGGTAGTATTTACTCGTGGTGCTTCATCTGCCTTAAATTTAGTAGCTTTAAGCTATGGTATGGTTAATATCAATGATGGTGATGAGGTTATTACAACTGAGCTTGAGCATCATTCATCTCATATGCCATGGTTTAATGTATGCAAGGTTAAGAATGCTAAGCTTAAATATATTCCACTTGATAAGGATGGAAGAATAACAGTTGAGAATTTTAAAACTGTATTAACTAATAAAACTAAGGTTGTTGCGATAAATTATGTATCTAATGTAATGGGATATATTACCCCTATTAGAGAAATAATAAAGCTTGCTCATGAGGTTGGTGCTATCGTAACACTTGATGGTGCACAGGCAGTACCACATATGAAGGTTGATGTAAAAGAGCTAGATTGTGATTTCCTATCATTCTCAGGTCATAAAATGTGTGGTCCTACAGGAATTGGTGTTTTATATGGTAAATATAATTTACTTGAAAAAATGGAGCCAGTTGAATTTGGTGGAGATATGGCTGATACCGTAAAGCTTACATCTCAAACATATAAGCTTCCACCATATAAGTTTGAAACTGGTACACCTAATGTTGCCGGTGCTATCGGTCTTGCTAAGGCATGTGAATATATAAATGAAATAGGCTTTGATTTTATCGTTGAAAGAGAAAGAAAGCTTAGAACACTTGCTGTAGAAAGATTATCACAAATTGAGGATGTTGTTATCTATAATAAGGATGCTGAAACAGGTATTATATCATTTAATATAAATGGTGTACACCCACATGATGCCGCATCTGTATTTGATAATAATAATGTATGTATTAGAGCTGGACATCACTGCGCTCAGCTAATTACCTCTTGGTTAAAAACAATAGGTACTATTAGAGCCTCATTCTATTTTTATAATAGAGAAGAGGATATTGATTTATTCATTAACGCAGTTAAGGATGCCAAGGATTTTTTTGGAAAGTTTTAGAGGTAGTATTGTATGGATTTAAATACTTTATATAGAACAGTTATAATGGACAATTATAAGAATCCAAAGAATAAGGGATTAACTAAAAGCGATGATTTCCATTTCGTTCATTTAAATAACCCTTCATGTGGTGATGAAATGAATGTTGAAATCAAGATCAAGGATGGAGTAATTGAAAAGATTAACCAGGATGGTCATGGTTGTAGTATTAGTATGTCTAGTGCTTCTGTAATGAGTGATGTTTTAGTTGGTAAAACAGTCGAGGAAGCAAGAAAAATAATTAATGATTTTTATGAAATGGTTAAGGGTAATGATAACATCGATGAGGAATCATTAGGTGAAGCATTAGCATATATGGGAGTTAGACAATTCCCTGCTAGAATTAAATGTGCAACATTATCATGGAAAGCTATTGAACAGGCAATCGAAGAGGTGATGGAAAATGGCGAAAAGTGATGTTAATGAAATAGTAGGAGATTACAAGTATGGATTTAAAACTGATACTAAGGCAGTTTTAACATCAGGAAAGGGTTTATCAAGAGAGGTAGTAGAATTTATTTCTAATGCTAAGGGTGAGCCTGACTGGATGAAGGAATTTAGACTTAAATCATATGATGCGTTCCTAAAGCTAGAAAATCCTAAATGGGGTCCTGATCTATCTGGTATCGATTTTAATGAATATACTTATTATATTAAATCTACTGAAAAGACAGAAAAGAAATGGGAGGATGTTCCTGAAAAGATTAGAGATACCTTCGATAAGCTAGGTATACCTGAGGCTGAGGCTAAATATTTGGCTGGTTCATCAACTCAATTTGAATCTGAGGTTGTTTATCATAATAATTTAAAGGAGCTTGAGGAGCAGGGAGTTATTTTCTGTGATACTGATACAGCTCTAAGAGAATATCCAGATTTATTAAAGGAATATTTTGGTAAAATTGTTTCATATAATGATAATAAATATGCTGCGCTAAATAGTGCAGTATGGAGTGGTGGCTCATTCATCTATGTACCTAAGGGTGTAAAGCTTGATAAGCCAGTACAATCATATTTCAGAATCAATAGCGAAAGAATGGGTCAATTTGAAAGAACATTAATCATCGTTGAGGATGGTGCTGATATCCATTACGTTGAAGGATGTACAGCTCCACTTTATTCAAAGGATTCATTACACGCAGCTGTAGTTGAAATATATGTAAAGAAAAATGCTCATTGTAGATATTCAACAGTTCAAAACTGGTCTAATAATATCGTTAACCTAGTTACTAAGAGATCACTTGTAGACGATTATGGTCATATGGAGTGGATTGATGGTAATGTTGGTTCAGGCTTAAATATGAAATATCCTGCCTGTGTATTAAAGGGTGATTATTCAAAGGGTACTACAGTATCTATCGCCTTTGCAGGAGAAGGACAGCTTCAGGATACTGGTGCTAAAATGATTCATTTAGGTAAGTATTCTACATCTACAGTTATTTCAAAGAGTATTTGTAGAGGTGGAGGTAAGGTTAATTACCGTGGCTTAACTAGTGCAGGTTCTAATGCTTTGGGTGCGAGAAGCCATATCGAATGTGATACATTAATATTAGATGAGAAATCTACATCAGATACAATTCCTACAAACCGTGGTCAAAATGGTGATATGTATATCGAGCATGAGGCTACAGTATCTAAGGTTAATGAGGAACAATTATTCTATCTAATGAGTAGAGGCCTTACGGAGGCTGAGGCTACAGAGATGATAGTAATGGGCTTCATCGAACCATTCAGTAAGGAATTACCAATGGAATATGCAGTTGAATTAAATAGACTAATTAAATTAGAAATGACAGATTCAATCGGATAAAAAAGGAGAAGAATAGCTATGGAATACGTTGAAGGTAAAAAGGGCTGGGTTGAGTGTATCGTTGGCCCAATGTTCGCAGGTAAAACTGAGGAATTAATGAGAAGAGTAAAAAGAATGGAATATGCTCATAAGAAATATCTTATTTTTAAGCCAAGCATTGATACTAGATATTCTATTTCTGAAATAGTAAGCCATAACAAGAAATCATTAACAGCTATCTCTATTAGCCATGGCAGTGATATCAGACGTCATCTAAAGAAGGATACTCAAGCAATCGTTATCGATGAGGTTCAATTCTTTGATGAATCATTAATCAAGTATTTACTTGAATACGCATCTATGGGTATTAGAGTAATTTGTGGTGGTCTAGATAGAGACTTTAGAGGCTTAGCATTTAAGGTTACAGGTGAAATAATGGCTATTAGTGACAGTGTAACTAAGCTTACAGCTATTTGTTCATGCTGCGGTAAGGAAGCTACTATGACTCAAAGAATTATCGATGGGGAGCCAGCTCATTTCAATGACCCAACAATTTTAGTTGGTGAAATGGAGTCATACGAGGCTAGATGCCGTGATTGCCATAAAGTAATTTATGAAGACCAATAATTATTATATGAAATGTGCTTTAAAGGAAGCACAAAAGGCTTATGCTCTAGGTGAGGTGCCTATTGGATGTGTTATTGTTTACGATGGTAAAATTATAGCACGTGGCCATAACCTTAGAGAAAGTAAGAATTCTCCAATTGCACACGCAGAAATTATTGCAATAGAAAAAGCCGCTAAGAAGCTTGATTCATGGCGACTTTTAGATACAACTATGTATATTACACTTGAGCCTTGTACAATGTGCTCAGGTGCGATTATTCATGCAAGAATCCCTAAGGTTATCTACGGATGTAGGGATCCTAGATTCGGAGCTCATGTAAGCCTACTTAATTTATTTGATGTTAAATACAATCATCAGGTAGATATATCTGGTGGTGTATTAGAGGAAGAATGTAGCGAGCTAATAAAAGCATTCTTTAGAGATTTAAGAAACAAAAATTAAATTGCATTATCATTATGTTTATGATAAAATACTTTTGTCCTTAATCAATTGTTCACAGTGAACCAGGTCAGGTCCTGATCGAAGCAGCCTTAAGCTAGTGGATGATGTGGTTAAGGCGCTTTTTTTATATATTGCTAGACCCAATTATTGTTGGGTCTTTTTTTGACGAAAAAAAAGAGGATTTGAAATCCTCTTATCTTTGAATACCGCCTTCAGTTGTTTCTACCATGTATTCATTATATGTATATCTTAGAATATATGCATGCTCCTTATAAATAGCCTTCTCTAGAGTTCTATAATATAAATATAGATAGCAATCAGGAGATTCAATTGTTACAGGTACTGGCCAGCAAGAAGTAGTTGATGCAGGGAATTGAACAGGACAAGATACTGTTAATGATTTTGTTCCTGTATCATCAATCTTCATACTTGTAAGTGATGAAGAATATGAATTAAGATTTACCCAATCTGAGCATAAGGCAACTGCAGCCTTTAGATTATAAGTAGTAGACCCACTAACATATGTAACATCTGCTGGGCTATTATCATTTTTCTTTACTAATACATTAAATGTTACTGATTGAACCTTATCAGAAGTTCTATCATTATATTTAGATGCTTCAAATGTAACATCGAATAGCTTAAAATCCTTACCATCCATTCTTTCTACATCAGTTAAATAAATACCTGAAATTTTATCTGTTGTAGTTTCTGTTCCATCATCATTTTTAGTAACTGTTGGAGCGTATGGAGTAACCTTTGAAGAATTATAAGCATTTATATAAGATAAGCCACTTGCAAGTAATACAGCTAGGATAATTAAGCAAGGTATTGCAATGATTAAAACTAGCTTTACGATTACTCTTGGGCTCATTTTTTTTGATTCATTTTTGTTCTTAGACATAATTTACACCTCACTTTATAATTATACCAAAATATCCTAAAAATTAAATATAAAATTATATTTAACACTTTTTTTAAAAAAAGTTAAAAATAAATGATAAATTTTTGAAAAAACTGACTATTATTTTATGTACATTTGAAAGGAGACACAAAAATGAAGAAGATTATAGTCAGCTTTTTATTATTTTTAGGCTTTCTATTTTTCACTGAAGCATTAGAGGTTAAGGCAGAGGATGACTCCTGTGATTATTTAACCTATCAGGAAATAATAATGAGCAGTGGAAAGCTAATTAAAAATTTCACCGAAGTTGAAAAGGAGGAAATACTATTAAGGTCTACAGGTCCAATAATTGGTGGTGTTGTTATAATACCAGAAAACCAAAGTGTTAAGGCCACATATATCGCATCCGTAAAGGAATGTATGGAAAATATGGGCTCAACACCAATTGATATTAATGTAGATTATTCAGTTGAAACAAATAGTAAGGTTTCATTTTCATCATCAGGATCTATATCAAGCTCATTTGGAGGCTCAATGAGTAAAGTTAAGGCTGAGGCTGCAATGAAGGCTAATGTTGAATATTCTAATTCTACAACTAAATCAGTCAAGGAGAAAAAGTCATTATCAATTACCGTAGAGCCACTAAGCCAGTATATGGTAGTAGTAAAGGGAAATCTTACAATTTCTAATGGAATGGCAGAGGTATATTTATTCTGGATTCGAACTGAATATGGCGCCTATGAGCTTGTTACACTTGAATCACAATATGCTGCATTAGAAAAAAGGAGCCTTGCCCAATGAAAAGGATAATAATTATTTTATATATTACATTAGTATTATCTCTAATAGGCTTATTTATTTATGGTAATAGTAAGGCTATAAATTATAAATATTATACTATCAAGGAAAACATATCATTAGTATATGAGAAGAATAGAAGAATGGTATTTAATATTTATTCTGAGGCTAATAGACCAATGATTATTTATCCTGAATATAACTCATATACATTAAGACTAGATACAGTAAGCTTCACATTAGAAAATGTAAAGGTAAATGTATATGATGGCTTTGATATTAATTTAATTAAGATTGAATCAGATATGCCTGAATTAACTGATAAGGAAATAAATAGTAAAAAATGTATATTAGAAATAATTAATGGTAGTGGTACTATTAATTTAAATTTAGGAACATTCTCTCTATTAAATAGTAATTATTATGATAAGCTTACACTTGATTCATTATCAGGATCATATTCATCATATAATAATTATTTTAATCTAGTAGGAATAAATCTAACATTAAATAAAAAATATAATTATATGTCAGATTTTAGAATTGGTGGATTTGTAAGAGGAATACTATCTAAAACTAAAGGTAATACATCATATGATAATGAAATTAATATATTAGATATTATGCCTAATTATAATCCAACAAAGCTTGATAATGATTCATATGTGTTAGGTATAAAAAACAAAATGATGTTTATACCTATAGGCTATAATACTAATTATTTAACTAGGTCAGGATATATCGTAGCTAAGCTAGATGATAAATTTTATTATTTTGATTCATTCCCCTACATGACTACAGACCCACAATTTAATAAATATAAGGACTATCTAGTGGAGGGTGAAATATATGCTTAAGATTATCGATTTAGAAAAGAAATATAATGATGTGATATTTGATCATGTATCAATTGATATGTCAAAGCCTGGCTTATACATATTTCAGGGTATCAATGGTAGTGGTAAATCTACATTACTTAAAATAATTGCAGGTACTATATTTAAGTCTAGTGGAAAAATAGAAAAGGATATAACCATATCCTATTTACCAGATAAATATACGATGCCTAAGCTAATGACAGTAATATCCTATGTTGAAAGCATATTGGAAATTTATGGCAAAAAGAATGAAGCCTCTACTCTAATAGGAATGTATCAAATACCCAAAAGAAGAATTGGTGAGCTATCTAAGGGAAACCAGCAAAAGCTAGGGTTACTCCAAATACTTGCAAATGATGCGGATTGCTACATACTAGATGAGCCAATAGATGGATTAGATGATTTTGCTAAGCATCTATTTAAAAACATAATTACTGAAAAAATAAAGAATGGTTCAATCGTAATAATGAGCCTTCATGGTAAGAATTTATATTCTGATTTAAAGCCTAGAATATTTGATGTAAAAAATAAAGAAATAATAGAAAGGAAGAAAAGAAAAAATGAAGAATAAATATAATATTAAATCATTAATTAATTTATATATATCCTATATATTCCAAAAGGGTACAATAATAATATTAATTGGTTCATTATTACTAATGACATTATTCTTAATTATAGTATCTAATCCTTGGCTTCCTAATACAGATTATTTATTATCCTATAAGGATATCCATAGAGGATATTTAGAGCAGGGTATATTTATTATCCAGGTATTCAATAGTGTTATTATTTCAGCTATTGTAATTCAAATAATAATTAATTCTAATTCCTTTGATACATTATTTATATCCTATATTCCAAGAAAGAATATAGTAATAGTAAAGCTATTATCATTATTGATAATATTATTAGCATTAATATTATTTGAGGTACTAATATTATTTATAATACCTTTATTTAGATATAGTCTCTATAAAATGGAAATAGAAAATATAATTATTATTCCTTATTTATTAATATGCATAATATTTGAATTATCTATATCAATATTATTATCTATAATATTCCAATCAATATTTATTCCCATGACTGTATTATTTACATCTGTAATCATAAAGGTAATATCATCTATTAAGGGTATAAAGGAAATTTTTTCTTATTTTATTCCTATTATATATATAGATAATATGAATTCAAAGCTAGATATCAAGGCTATGCTAGTAGGAATAGTATTAAGCATATTATTTTTATTCATATATTACCGTATATATAAATATAAGGATATAAAATAATTTATTTAATTTATAATTGTTTACAATCAATAAGCTTTGTATTATAATAGATAAAAATAAATATTAGAGGTAGCAATGTAAATGAGTAGTCTGTGGAGGAGGCATCCTATGAAACATATGAAAGGTAATCATTGCCGAATAGGTAAATAGGCATATTTATGCTATGGGGATATTGGAAATACCAATATCACTCCTACTAAGAGATTAGTAGAGGCGCTAAGTTATTAAAAATAAATTATTATTGGTGATAATAAGGGGTCTCGAACCCCTTTTATTTATTATATTAAGGAGGAATTATTATGAGAATTGCAGACGTTGATGTAATGGATTTAAAGAAGAAATATGGTACACCACTTTATATCTATGATATTGATCATTTAAAGAAAAATATGGATGGTTATTTAAATTACTTTAAATCAAATGATTTTGATACTGAGGTATTATATGCTTCTAAGGCATTTTCAGTAAAGGAAGTATTAAGAATAGCTAAGGAAAAGGGTATGTCACTTGATTGTGTATCATTAGGTGAGCTATATACTGCTAAAAAGGTTGAATTTGATTTTAGTAAGATTTATTTCCATGGTAATAATAAAACTAGAGAAGAGCTTGAATTTGCAATTGGTAATAATGTTGGAATTATCGTTGTTGATAATTTTATGGAGCTTGAGGCAATTGAGGATATTGCTAATAACAAAAAGAAGAACGTAAATATTATTATTAGAATTAATTCTGGTGTTTCTGCTCATACACATAAGTTTATTGTTACATCACATATAGATTCTAAATTTGGTGTTTTATATAAGAGTGAAGAATACAATAAGATGCTTGAATTAATTGCTAATTCTAATTTCATTAAATTCAAGGGCTTCCATTCTCATATTGGATCTCAAATATTTGATTTAGAGGCATTTAGAGCAGCTTTAGTTAAGCTAATTGGATATGCTAAGGATTTTAGTGAGCCACTTATTTTAAATATTGGTGGTGGCTTCGGTGTTAGATATACTAGTGAGGATAGCCCTATTCCATTTGATGTAGTATCACAAACATTAATTAATACTGCACATGAGGAGCTAGCTAAGGAGAATCTAAAGATTCAAAAGCTATGTATCGAGCCAGGTAGAAGTATCGTTGCTGAATGCGGATATACATTATATGAGATTGGATATATAAAGAAAACACCTAATAAGATGTATTATTTTATCGATGGTGGTATGACTGATAATATTAGACCTGCATTATATCAGGCTAAATATGATGCTGATATAATCGGTAAGGAGAATGAGCCTAAGGTAAATAAGGTGACAGTTGCTGGTAAGTGCTGTGAATCAGGTGATTTAATCATCGAGGATATAATGCTACCAGAGGCAAAATCAGGTGATTTATTAATTACCTATACAACTGGTGCCTATGGATATTCAATGAGCAGTAACTATAATAAGGCATTAACTCCTGCAGTTGTATTCGTTGAAGGTGGCAAGGATAAGCTTGCAGTAAAGAGACAAACATTAGATGAATTATTAGAAAGAGAAATCTAGGAGGAATATAAAAATGTTAAAGGGAAGTATTGTTGCACTTGTAACACCATTCAATCAGGATGGTAGTGTTAATTATGACGAGCTAGGTAGATTACTTGAGTATCATATTAATAATAATACTGGTGGTATTGTTATTTTAGGTACTACCGGTGAAGCATCTACATTGTCATTTGATGAGGAGGCTAAGATTGTTGAATTCTCAGTAAAGAAGGTAAATAAGAGGGTTCCATTAATCGTTGGTTCTGGTTCAAATGAAACTGAGAAGGCTGTAGCTATGAGTAAGAAGTATTCAGAGATGGGCGCTGATTATGTATTAGTTATTACACCTTATTATAATAAGACAAATGAAAGTGGATTAATTAAGCACTTTACTGCAGTAGCAGATGCATCAAAGTGCCCAGTAATTATGTATAATGTTCCTGGTAGAACAGGTATGAGTATTTCTATTACTGCACTAGAAAAGCTATCTAAGCATCCTAATATCTATGGTATTAAGGAAGCATCAGGTAATATGAGCTATGCTGCTAAGGTATCTAGATTATTATCTAAGGATTTCCATATGTATTCTGG
>JAEELU010000031.1 GCA_016282815.1 Acholeplasmatales bacterium | reverse complement strand
CCACATTGGCTGAATAGGTACTACTATTGTTTTATTTTGTAAATATTCACCAAACGCATAGGCAAGTGATGTTTTACCTGTACCTGACATACCTTGTAGAATTAAAAGCTTAGTTACGGCAAGGCCAGCTATAAATCTTCTTATATCTCTAATATCGTAATATAGCTTTAATTGTCTTGCTGAAAAGTTTCTAAATGATTCACATATTTCCTTTAGGGTAATTGTATTATCATATTTTGGTTCCTTATAATTCTGATATCTTTTATCGATTTCAGTTAGCATAAAGAATCTTGATTCATCAGTTTCTAATACTTCCTTATTTACAGGCTTATTAGTATCAACTGTTTGATATCCTATACCTCTATCAGATAATTCAAGTACCATATCCTTAGTATCTAAGATATCCTCTCTAAGCTTATCATTTTCCTTTTTGATTGATTCGGATACACTTTCTACGATATCCTTAACACTTTTATCGTTTGAATCACTATATATTTCCTTATTCTCTATTTCTCTTCTTTTTTCAAAGAATAGTATTGAAAATATAAGTCCACCAAAAATGATAAGAACTAAAATAATATAAACTATAATAGCTTCTCTAGAGGAAAGGATATCCCATAAGGTTGCTAATATTAAGTTCATTATAAGACTCCTTTCTATTCAGGCTTTTTTAAATACTTAGTTGAATTATCTAATCTATCCTCAAATATCTTTTCGATTAATTCAATAATATTTCTATCTCCATGATTTTCCTTATATGCAATAGTTCTCTTAAGCATAGGTATTATTCTAAGCTTAAATATTGCATTAAGTGCATCATTTGGATCATTAGTAGTCGAAAGCATTACTGCAATTATTTTTTCACATACATTTAATGTTCTACTGTCGATATAGAAATCAGTAAACATTTGATCCTCTGTGAAGTCATCTATCTTCTTCCATAATTCCTCATTTAGGTAGCTTACCTCTTTAGTATTTCTAAGTAGGAACTCTAAATAACGATAGCTGTTATATTTAACATTAACCTTTTCACTAGTTATTTCATTAACTCTTGTTAATAGCTCAATGTAAGTTGTTAAATCACTAATCTCCTTATCGATACCCTCTAAGAAATTAGGATCTTCTACTAATGCTATAAATCTTGTATTCTCAGGAATTGTTATTGTATGTCCATCACCGATATCAATTGTTTTAGTGATTTTTGGCGCCTTAGCAAATTCCAAGAATGCATGTAGGCTTGTCTTAAGTTGTGAAAGCTTACAATTTCTAAATACAAATATATTTAATCTCTTTGGTAAATGGCTTGCACGAATTAGATTATTTGTGAAATCACTAACTACAAATTCACCATTTTCATTTAGATTCCAATAAATCTCAGTTGGATTAATAACCTCATTTACATCAACGAAAATATCATTTGTATTACCAAGATATTTATTTAATACATCTAATAATCTAACATTTAGTTCATCTGTCTTATTATTTACTAAAATGAGATTAGATGACATCAATGAAGCGAATAGCTCTCTAGCCTCTTGTATTTCAATGATTAGATTATTATTTAATGCAAATTGAACAAAGTCATTAATTATATCCTCAAATGATGAATCATCAGTATATTCTAGATTATCCTCAATTACCTCACCAAATTCATCATATACATACTTGATAACCTCTTTTTCAGGCTCAGCTTCCTCAACTATTTCTTCTTCAACAATCTCCTCTTCAGGCTCTTCCTCCTCGATATCAGGAATTGGCTCCTTATAGGTTTGATGTGAAATAGTATCGAATGTTTTCATACTATTAATAACATCCTTTAGGTCATCAACCTTTGGATCATCTATTTGCTTAGAGCGTTTAGAGATAACGATTAAAACAATTATGTCAAATATTACAATCACACCAATTACTGCAAGTATTGCAATTATAGCGTATTGGTTATCATTGAAGAAAAACCAAACTAATAGCATTGCGATTAAATATGCTGTAATTAATAAAAGACCTAAAACCTTGTATTTTAAAGGTACCATTCTCTTAGGCTTTACATCTGATACGAAATCCTTTAATGAATCATCCAAATTATCGTATGCTCTATCAAGCTCTACTGCAGTTACCTCTTTACTTGATAATGCTTTAAGTGATAATACCTTTTCACTTAATACATTATTGAAATCAGTAAGAAGCTGTACCTTATATTCTCCTTCTCTAATAACTGTTTCATCCTTGTCAGGTAAATAAACACTGAATGAATTAAAATTAAATTTGAATTCTACAATTTTAGATTCATGTGGCTCTAAATCAAGTGTAATGAAATCTCTTATTATGTTATTTTCCTTTTCACCTGATAAATATTCTGATGTAAAGAATAGCTTATCAGTACCAGGAAGATTAGAATTATTTGTTACAGCAAGTATTATTCCACCATTATCAATTGTGATTGATGTGTAATTAAATTTAGAATAGTTTAGACCATAGCCAAGTGGATAAATTAGATTGTTATTTGATTTAAAGAATTTATCGAATGGATCACTCTTAATCGCAAATGGTAATCTACCAGTTGGATTATATTTACCTGTTATTACATCAAATGTTGCATGAATCATAGACTGTGAATCACCCATATTTAATACAACCGCATCAAATATTAAAAGTGGTGTTATATCAACAAATGAATTTGTATATAAAACAGGAATAATTTTTGTCTTTTCCTTGTATGGAGCAATTCTATTTAAGAATTCTAATTCCTCCTCAGGTATTTCATTATTCTCTGTATCAAGGAAAATAAATGAATATTCAGTACCCTCAATTAGATTTACTGCCTTTTCAAATACATCCTCAGAAAATGGATGACCCTTAATATAACCATGACCTATACCTCTTGTTTCAAGATGATAGCTATCGATTATATTAAGTATATTTGTTTCAACATCCCTATCTGTATTGAATTTTGGATGGAATAATTGATCACCAATGAATGAAACTGTATTTTCTCTTTTGAATGGTAGGATATTGTTATCATTCTTTAGTAAAACTACACTACCTTGAGCAATTCTATATTCAATCTCATTTAGCTTATCTAAATTAAATTCAACATTTTCATTTTTAATTGTTTCAAATTTTGCAAGCTTATCAAGTAATTCATCAAGCATCTCATCGATTGAATATGGATTGATAGCTTCACCACTATTTACTGCAGACGTTAATACATCATTTGTGATTTCATCCTTAGCAAGCTGTCTTTTTAGCTTTTCATAGTTTTCTACTGCTTCTAAAATTAATTCAACATTGTTATTATTTTCATTTATGCTTAGTGTTGCTTTATGGTTAATTGAATTCTTAAAATCATCATCATTTTTAGCAAGTACAACCTTTAATCCATTGTAGCCATAATCACCTGATACAGTATCTAAGGCATCTGATGAAGAAATTAAGCATGAGAAAGGCTTGTAATCAGAAAAAGCTACCTTGAATGAATATAGATCATCGTTAAAGTAGCTATCTAAATTAATACCCTTTAGCCCAGGTAATTTAGAATATGCTGCTAAATGACCACCATTTTCAATACCACGAGCAAGATGAGATCCTAATCGTGCTGAAACAAGGCGTGACGAAGAAAACGCCTCAGTGTTATTATCAGATATTGGGTTAATAGGAATATTAACTATCTTATCGAATTTTATACTTCTTAAGTATTTACCAATCTCATAGCCATATTCTTCTATTAGCTTAGTGTCATAAACACTACCTAATGAATTGAAGCTTGGAGTAATATGAGAATCAATAATATCCCTTAGGCTATCAATAAAGCCAATGGTTGGGAATTCATAATTCTCAATTTGCTGGTTTTTAATCCTTTCATTTGAAGTAATCAATTTAACCTTTTCTTCTAGGCTTAATTGATTTAATAAATTTTGGTATTTAAGCATAAACTAAGCACCTCACAATGTGAATTTGGGTTATATCATTTATGATATAAATCTAAAATTTTAGTGTAAAAAAAAGAATTTTCTGTATTTATATAAATTTAATAATCGATTTTTCTCCTAAAATTTTAGTATTATTAAAAATATTTTACCATAATATTTATATTATGGCAATTAGAATATGGTATTTATTGAGATATAATGCATATCATTTTGATAGTAAAAAAGAGGCTTTGATAGCCTCTTTGTATTAATAGTAATTATAATAATTCACTGCTATATTATTGATAGATTTTGGGGTAGCACCGGTAGCTTTACTTGTAAATTTTAGGCCATAGATACTATTAATTTCAACAAAGCATCCTATAAGATTTTCTCCCCATCCATTGTCGACATATAAATATCCTTTACTCATATCAACCTGAATATGGAATGAATATGTAATATTAGTATACATCGAATAATTAGTTGAAATATTACTTCCACCATCCAACTTATAATTTAACATTCCACCTGATGTATATAGTCCAAAAACATCTTTACCTGTTACTTTACTACTATCACCAACAATTGAGAAGAATGTTTCACCAGCCATAGCGTCAAAAACAACATCAAATGTTATATCAAATATACCTTTTTTTGTTCTATTTATGCTACCTAAATCTATAGTGGCATTTGAGGAATATAGATATAAGCCTCTCGAATCAACGTATAAATTATTGTCACTTGAAACCTTGATAACTGGAGTATTGCTATCAAAGCCTGTTCCAATTTGAATTCCCATTCCAGCATTTTTATCAAATGAAAAAAGATTTGTAGAGTCAGTCTCATATTTATAATAATATGTACTTTGTATTGAGTGGAATAAAGCATACACAATTTTATCCTCATATACTGGTTTTGTATAATCAAATGGAATATGAGAATATCTATCTTCAAAATATCCCTCAAATACTAAATTTGGATAGCTATAGTAACCAGGATATTTAGCATATCCACCAACAGTATAATCATTATAACTCATTAAAGAATTGTCAAGCATTCCATCAACATATGAACTATATCTTATAGTATAATCTTTTTTAGTCGAAGTTGTTGTACTATATCTGGATGTTGTTGTCGTTGTAGTTGGATTATATTTATTCGTTGTAGTCGTAGTTGTTGGATTATATTTATTTGTGGTAGTTGAAGTTATTTGAGATGGTACTGTAGCTGATGGTTGGTTACTAGATGGAATAACCTGAGTATATTCAAGACTTCTTTCACCTGTAACACCATTTGCAAAATCACTAATATATTTAGCTAAATCACATGAAGCTAAAGAAACTGTACCTAATACAGCTAATCCTAAAAAGGTTAATTTCTTTCCAATTTTCATATGTAACCACCTCGAATTCAAACTATAAAATTATTATAGCATAGTTTTTATACAATAGAATTATTAATTTATACAAATTTAAAAAGCTAGACTAATCTAGCTTCTCTAATTCTTCTACTACCTTACATACATCATCATGGATAACTATATTTGCTATACCATCATATGATGTTTCAGATTTATTTAATAATACTAAGTTTTTACCTCTAAAATATCTGATAAAGCCAGCTGCAGGATATACAACAAGTGATGTTCCTACAACGATTAATAAATCTGCATTACTTATCGCAGCAAGTGCTCTATTGATATCATTTTCATTTAATGATTCCTCATATAATACAACATCAGGCTTAATTATTCCACCACAGCTACATCTCGGAATACCTTTTGTATTTAAATCATTTAGAGTATAAAACTTATTACATTTTTGACAATAATTTCTCATTATTGAGCCATGTAGCTCCACTACATTTTTACTACCAGCAAGCTGATGTAGTCCATCAATATTTTGAGTTACTACAGTTACATTTTTCTTCTTTTCAAGTTCTGCAAAGAATATATGTGCACTATTAGGCTTAGCATCCTTATATACCATTTTGTCAAAATAAAACTCAAAGAAATCCTCAGTGTGCTCAAAGAAAAAGCTATGAGATATTATTTCCTCAGGAGTAAATCTTGATTTTAGCTTTTGGTTATAAATACCACTTGCGGATCTAAAATCTGGTATTCCTGAATTAGTAGATAATCCAGCACCTGAAAATATTACGATATTATTACTTTCATCAATTGCCTTTTTTAATTCCTCAATATCATTCATTTTCATTTCCTCCATTTTCAATTAACAATCTTTCATTTAATTTCCTTGATACTTTTTTTGATATGAAATAGGCTGTAAACCAAATAGATAAAAATGTAGCAACAAATATACTAGTAAAAATAACTATGACAATCCAGTTAAATGGTATCCAGTGATTGATTAAATAACCAACAAAATATACTACATAAATAGATGTCATTTGAAATAATACCTGCTTTGCCATACCCCAGGTTTCAATCTCCTTAAAAACACTAGATCCAGCTTGTACAAAGGCAATAATATAGGTTGTGATAATAGCTAAGAATAAATCAAAGCCATTTATTTTTATTTCTACATGAGATAATTCTAATATTAAATATACTATTCCTGCAACTACAGGACCTAATCCAGAAAAGATTAGGCCCCTATGCAGAAAGCTTCTTACATATTTATTCATATTATAGACCCATCCTTTCTTTTACATTTTTTAATTCTCTTCTTGCGATAAAATCTACGTAATTATTTTGGAATATTACCTTTAATGATCCACCAATTGTAGATTCAAATTTCTTTATTTTTTTAATATTTGCATAGCAAGATTGGTTGATTTTAACATAATAAGTATTAAAATCAAGCTCCTCAAGCTGATAAAGTCTTTGCTTTATCTGATATTTTTTATTATCAATTATGGCAAAGACCTTATTATTTTCTGATATGAAGCAGCATATTTCTAATGGGTTTAATTTAATAATTTCATCATTATATACACCTGTTAAGGAAATATTATTTGATAGTACTAGATTTTCAATTTCGCTTACTAGCTCAGTTCTTTCCTTAGCGTAAATAATGACCATTTCATCATGATCTTTTTCAATATATGTATAACATTTCATAGTAAATCACCTATGAAATATTATACCATATTATTTATCACTTTTTAATTTTTTATTAAAGAATACTAATGTTAAGGCTAAAACACCTACAAAATATAAGCTTAATACTAAAATATGAATCCAACCATTATCACCAAGTGTATAGATTACTGGATTACCCATATTATCTGGTAATGTGTGATTAGCACCAGTTATTATTCTACCTAAATATACAGGTGGATAAAAAGGTAGGAACTGTGCGAATTTTTCAAAGTCACCCATAGTATCAATTGGCATCCAAGCACCACCTAATACTCCTGATGATGAAATGAATATTGATGAAAATGCTGGAGCACTTTTATCATTTAAAATTGTACCAAATATCATACCAATCATAATATTTATCGTCATTATTGGTAGCATTTCAAGAATTAATAATAATGCTCTACCAAAGTTTACGAATCCAGTTCCTGATGTGGCTCCAAATATATATCCTAGAATAATACAAATAATTGATTGAACAATTCCAATTAGGATATATGGAATAAAATAACCAATTAAATAATCCTTTGTTTTCATAGGAGATGTAAATAATCTTTTTACGAATGCTGTAGTTCTATCCTTAGAAACTAATAATGAGCTCATTAGCATTAGTAATGAATATGAGAACATCATAAGTCCTGGAATTAAAGATTTAACCTCAAATACTGGTGTATGTCCTCCTGCATACTTTAGAATTATTTGAAACATTAAGCATAATGCAATAGGAAATCCAGCACAGAAAATATATAGTAGTGGATCTCTAACCATTTCTATCAAATTTCTTTTAGCAAAAATTAGTGACTTACTCATTTTCCATACCTCCTACAACCTTAATGAACGCTTCCTCAAAGGATGTCTCATTAGTTCTTTCCTTTATCTCAGGAATAGTACCTTCCATTAATAAATTACCCTTAGATAAAATTGATATTCTATCACATAGTGCTTCTATTTCTTCTAGATAATGTGATGTTAGTATTATAGTAATTTTACCTTTAAAATCATTTATTATTTTCCATAGCTCTCTTCTTGCGATAACATCTAGTCCTAATGTAGGCTCATCAAGGAATAATATTTCAGGCTTACTCATTAATGCTATAGCTATTGATAATCTTCTTTGATAGCCACCAGATAGTGTTTTAGCTCTTTGTCTTCTAACCTCTGATAAGCCTATCTTATCAAGGATTTCCTCTAAGTATTCCTTATCAACTGTACCATATAGCTCCTGGAAGAATTTTAGGTTTTCTAAAACTGTTAGATTACCAGCAACTGCAGTTTCCTGTGGTGATACATCTACAATCTTTTTTATTTCCTGCATTTCAGATAGTGGATGTCCATCTACTATCGCATCACCTGATGTAGCCTTACATAATCCAGTTAATATTTTAATTAATGTTGTTTTACCAGCACCATTAACTCCAAGTAGGCCATATAGCTCACCCTTTTTAATTGTTAAAGATACATTCTTTAAAGCTTTTATATCCTTATAATTTTTTGAAATTCCATTTACTTTTATGATTTCCATATATATCAACCTCATTTCAGCTACATTATAGCAAAGAGATTTTTATTGTATATAGATATGAGGTATTCGGTATATTTACGTTTGTATTCGGCATGAAAAAAGACCAACTCTTATAAAGTTGATCTTAATTGATTAAATATTATTAACGTCTGTAACAATTCTAGAGATTGCATCTTCTTTAGCAAGCTCTGTCTTTTCTAAAGTTGCTCTTAGCTTAAATTCTACGATATTCTCATTTGATCTTCTACCACAAACGATCATATAAGGAATACCAATTAGCTCCCAGTCCTTAAATTTGAAGCCTGGACGCTCATCTCTATCGTCAAGAATAACCTCAACATTATTCTTCTTTAATTCAGCATAGATTTCATCTGCAAGTCTCTTTTGTTCCTGATCATTATAATTGATAGGTACAACTACTGCATGGTATGGAGCTACATTAAGTGGCCACTTAATACCAGCCTCATCATGATATTGCTCAACGATTGATTGTAATGTTCTTGTTACACCAATACCATAACAGCCCATTACCATTGGAACATTATTACCCTTTTCATCTACGTATACACAGTTCATTGCTTGTGAATACTTAGTTTGAAGCTTAAATATTTGTCCAACCTCAATACCTCTTTCAAGTTGAAGTGGCTTACCACAAATAGGACATAAATCACCCTTAGCAGCTGTTTTTAAATCACATAGGATACCCTTAAAGTCTCTACCATATTTTACATTTGTAATATGATAATCCTTTTCATTAGCACCTGTAAGGAAGCCTGTCATATTTTCAATTTCGTAATCTACATAGATTTCATAATCCTCATGACCTATAGGACCAGAGAATCCCTTAACGAAGCCTAAGCTTACTAATTCTTCATCTGTAGCTAATCTTAAATAATTCTCATTTGAATTAATTGCATTAACTAGCTTTATAGTATTAATTTCTCTATCTCCTCTTACCATTGCAATTACGAATTTTTCATTCATAAAATCATGATATACTAATGTCTTAGTCATATTACGAGGATCCATGTTTAAGAATTCCTTTAATTCTTCAATTGTACCATGGTTAGGTGTATATATCTTTTCAATATTACCCTCTGGTAATCCCTTATAGCCATCTAGCTTTGTTGTAGCCTTCTCAACATCGGCTGCGTATCCACAAGCATCACAATATGCTATTTCAGATTCACCAACCTCTGATAAAGCCATGAATTGATGAGAACCATTACCACCAATATTACCTGTATCAGCTAAAACTGGTTGGAAATGTAATCCTAATCTTGTGAATATTCTTGAATAAGTATCATACATGTTTTGGTAGCTTACCTCTAGACCCTTTTCATCCTTATCGAATGAATAAGCGTCCTTCATAATAAACTCTCTACCACGCATTAAGCCGAATCTTGGTCTTAATTCATCACGATACTTAGTTTGAATTTGATACATATTTATAGGTAATTGCTTAGAGCTCTTGATTAATTCTCTAGCCATAGATGTAAATACTTCCTCATGAGTTGGACCTAAACAGAATTCTCTTTCATGTCTATCCTTTAATCTCATAAGCTCTGGACCATACTTCATCCATCTTCCAGATTCTACCCATAATTCCTTTGGTTGAATGGCACTACATAAAATTTCAATAGCACCAGAATTATCCATTTCTTCTCTAATAACCTTTTCTACTTTATTTAAAACCCTTAAGCCGAATGGTAAATAATTATAAATACCTGCAACCTCGTTCTTAATCATACCAGCACGTAATAATAATACGTGTGATGCAATTTTAGCCTCTTGAGGTGCTTCCTTAAGTGTTGAAATTAACATATTACTAGCTTTCATAATACTCCTCCAAAACACTTGATAATTATATCACAAACTTACGTAAATATACATCTAAAAATAAATTTTTAGATTTATTAGCCCGGTTTATAGCCATTTTTACGTGCTTCCTCATACCAAAATTGAGATTTCTCTTTATCTATATTTACACCCATGCCAAATTCATAGCAAAAACCAACTGAATTCTGAGACTTAGGATCACCCTGATTAGCAGCCTTTAAAAACCAATAAAAAGCCTTCTCTAAATCCAATTCAACTCCTCTTCCTATTTCGTAGGCTTTGGCAACATTAATTTGTGCCTTTAGATTACCTTGCTCTGCAGATTTTAAAAACCAATAAAAAGCTTTTTCGCAATCTTCTGTCACACCTCGTCCTAAATAATAGCATTCACCGAGCGAAAACTGTGCATCAGCATCACCCTTATTCGCAGCTAATTCATATGCATTGAATGCTTCAAAACAATTCTTATCCATGTAAATCATCTCCATTATAAAAATCGTATAGTACATTTTATTTATTCTAACATAATATACATAATTTATAAATAAAAAGTACTGTTTAAATTGAAATTTGAATTATATTATGGTATATTATATTCGATATATTTTTCATTTACACTATAAAGGAGGAAATATGGACAAGTTAAAAAGCCGTACTGATATAGGTATCTTCGCTTTAGGAGGTATGGGTGAGGTCGGTAAGAACATGTATTGTATCGATTATCTCGAGCAACTTTTTATTGTGGATAGCGGTATATTGTTCCCTGACGAGCATCTTCTTGGAGTAGACTACGTTATACCTGATTTCACGTTTTTAAAGGAAAATGAGCATAGAATTATTGGATTATTCATTACCCATGGACATGAAGATCACATCGGTGGTATACCTTTCCTACTAAAGAAGGTTAGAATACCAAAGATTTACGCCGCAGGTGTAACAGTTGATTTAATTGAAAATAAGCTAGAGGATTATCCTGATTTAATGAATAGAACTCAAATTGTAGAATTCAAGAGCCATTTTGAATACAAATTTAGAGGAATTGATGTATCATTCGTAAGAGTAAACCACTCTATACCAGATACCTTCGCTATTGTATTTAAGACAGAGCTTGGTGCAATTATTCATACTGGAGACTTTAAGATTGATTTAACTCCAGTTGGACCAAGTGCTGAATATGCTAAGCTTGCTAATTTAGGTGAGGAAGGCGTATTATGTCTTCTTGCCGATTCTACTAATGCCTTAAGAGAAGGATTTACTGATAGTGAAAGAAAAATCGGTGATTCTATTAAGGACTTATTCAAAAGAATTGAAAGCAGAATTATCGTTGCGACATTCGCATCAAATATGTTTAGAGTACAACAAATAATTGAAGCCTGTGTAGAAACTAATCGTAAGGTTGCAATATTTGGTAGATCAATGGAAAAAACAATTGAGGTTGGTCAACAGGTAGGTTATATCAAAGCACCTAAGGGTACAATTATCGATTCTTCTACTATCGATAATTATAAGCCTGAGGAATTATGTCTATTATGTACGGGATCACAGGGTGAGCCACTTGCTGCATTATCAAGAGTTGCTAATGGATCACATAGAGTTATAAAGCTAATTCCTGGTGATACAATAATCTTCTCTTCAAGCCCAATTCCAGGTAACCAAGAGGGAGTTAATAGAACAATTAACCAATTGTTTAAAAAGGGTGCTAATATAATCACTCACTCTCCTATCGCTGATACGCATACTACAGGACATGCCTCACAGGGCGAATTAAAATTGATGCTAACATTATTAAAGCCTAAGTACTTTATTCCTATTCATGGTGAATATCGTATGCAAAGAGTTCATGCTGATTTAGCAATTGAAACTGGAGTATTACCTGAAAATACATTTATTCTAGAAAATGGTGATATGGTTGCCATAAATGATCATGGTGCTAGATTTGCAGGCCACGTAACTAGTGGTGATGTATATATTGATTCTTCTGGTATCGGTGATATATCTTCTCATCTAATCAAAGAGAGAAAGGCATTATCTGAGGATGGTATGTTTGCACTTATCATTACGATAGATACTCAAAATAAAACATTACCTATTGAGCCTCAGGTTGTATCACGCGGATTCATCTATATGAAGGATAGTGAGGAATTAACTAAATACTTCGTAGATGAAACAAAGAAATATATTCAGGCTAAGCTTGAGGAAATGAAGCTAGTTAACCTAAATTTATTAAAGCATGATTTATCAGAGGAGCTATCTAAGATTATTTATCATAAAACAGATAGAAAGCCTATAGTAATACCTATATTTATGGATATCAATCCTCAAAAGGAGAAAGAAAGCTAAGATTAATTCTTAGCTTTTTCTTTGCACTTAAAAAGCCATTGGAAACCCCAATGGCTTATTTTTATAATTCTTCTAATACTAGATTGTAGGTAGATATTTTTTTAATATCATCCCAATGCTTTTGCTTATCATATATTGCAAGTGTATCAATATTTTTAGATTTAGCACCTTCAATACCATGATAAACATCCTCTACTACTAATACTTCTTCTTTTTTGGCATTTTCATAATCTATGATTACCTCATAGCCTACACCATTAGTTTTAGTAGTACCTAAATCACTAGCTGAGTATATATAATCAAAATATTCATTTACATTATTTGTTTTGAACGAATCATTTAATAATTCTATAGCTGTTGCTGAGAATAATACAACTCTACCATGCTTCTTAAGCTCAGTAAGAAGCTTAGTAGCATTTGGCTTTAATACTTGCTTAACATACTCTTTTCTAACATATGAATACATCTTATTTGCAAGCTCATCAAATGTTAAATCCTTAAAATAATGCTCATTCATATATTTTACTGCTTCATGATTTGTTTGTTCTTTAGCAATCTCATCGATATCAACATCAAATTTAATACCTTCATCTTTTAAGAAATTTGAAAGTAGCTTACTCCACATACCCATTGAATCAAGTAATGTTCCATCATAATCAACAATAAATAATTTATACTTCTTTAAATAATCTAAATTACTCAAGCTCGAATGCACCTGTATACAATTGATAATATGTACCTTTCTCTTGAATTAATACATCATGGTCTCCACGTTCAATTATTCTACCATGATCTAATACCATAATAGCATTACTATTTTGAACTGTAGATAATCTATGTGCAATTACAAATACAGTTCTACCATGCATTAGACCATCCATACCCTTAGAAACTAAAGCCTCTGTTCTGGTATCAATTGAAGATGTAGCTTCATCAAGAATCATAACAGGAGCATCTGCGATAGCACATCTTGCGATAGATATTAGCTGTCTTTGACCCTGTGATAGCTGGCTACCATTACCTGTAAGCATTGTATCAAAGCCTTCAGGAAGTCTTGTGATGAAATCATATGCATTAGCAATCTTAGCTGCCTGATAGATTTCCTCATCAGTAGCGTCTAGCTTACCATATCTAATATTATCCTTAACTGTACCAGTAAATAGGTTAGTATCCTGAAGTACTATTCCAATACTTCTTCTTAAATCACTCTTCTTAATCTTTTCAATATTGATACCATCATATCTAATTTTACCATCTTGAATATCATAGAATCTATTGATTAGATTTGTAATAGTTGTTTTACCAGCACCTGTAGCACCAACGAAAGCAATCTTCTGTCCTGGCTTTGCATAAATAGAAACATCATGTAATACTATCTTATCTGGATAATATCCGAAATTAACATCGAAGAATCTAATATCACCCTTTAATTCAGTATATGTTAATGTACCATCACCATGTGGATGCTTCCAAGCCCAATGACCTGTATGCTTATCAGTTTCAATAATATTACCATTTTCATCTATATTACAATTTACTAATGTAACATATCCTTGGTCTTCCTCTTCCTTTTGGTCTAATAGTTCAAATATTCTATCAGCACCAGCTAAGGCCATAACTACTGAATTTATTTGCATAGATATTTGGTTAAATGAGTTAGCAAATTGTCTAGACATTCCAAGGAATGTAATTGCAATACCCATAGTTAAGGCAACACCCATATTACCAGCAGGAATCATTGTAAATACTACATCATCAGCTGTACCAAAGCCTCTTAAGCTGAAGTTAGGTGCTCCATTAACAACTAATACTACACCGATAATCGCAACAATAACATATAATACGTTACCGATATTATGAATGATAGGTCCTAGCATGTTTGCGTAGGCATTAGCCTTATAAGCATTATGATTTAAATTCTCATTTAATACTTCAAAATCAGCCTTTGACTTCTCCTCATGACAGAATACCTTAACAACCTTTTGACCATTCATCATTTCCTCGATAAATGCTTCACACTCAGCTACACTCTTTTGTTGCTTAATGAAGTATTTTGCACTTCCTCCACCAACACGCTTAGTAACTGAGAAAATAAAGAATACGGCAAATAATACTGCTATTGCTAGCCAAATACTATAATATAGCATTACACCAAATAATATAGTTACAGTAAATAATGTTTGAATAATACCAGGTAAGCTCTGTGATATTAGCTGTCTTACAGCATCAACATCGTTTGTATATGTTGACATAATATCACCATGAGCATTTCTATCAAAATATGAAATAGGAAGCTTTTCCATCTTCTTAAACATATCTGTTCTCATTTGATATAGGAAACCCTGTGTTACTGTACATAGCATTTGCTGATAAGCTAAGGATGCTAATATTGCAATTAAATAAATACTACCTAATGATACTAATAATGTAATTAATGTACCCTTAACACTATCAAAGCCTGTCTCGATACCAGCATAAATTACATTATCGATAATTTGTGCCATAAATACACTTGCTGCTAAGCTTCCAATAGATGTTAATATTATTCCAATAAATATTAATACAAATCTCACTGGATATGTATGATACAAATATTTTAATAATCTAGATAAAGTTTTCTTTCTATCAAACTGCTTCTTTGCAGGTCTCATATTCATCCTAGGCATTTGTATCACCTACCTTATTTTGAGAATAATATACTTCCTTATAAATCTCATTATTATGAAGTAGCTCACTATGAGTACCGATACCATTAATCATACCGTTATCCATAACGATAATCTTATCAGCATCCTCAATAGATGAAATTCTTTGTGCAATAATAATCTTAGTTGTTTCAGGGATAAACTCTTTAAATCCCTTTCTAATAATAGAATCAGTTTTAGTATCTACTGCACTTGTAGAGTCATCAAGTATTAATACCTTAGGACTCTTAAGTAGTGCTCTTGCGATACATAATCTCTGCTTCTGTCCTCCAGATACATTTGATCCACCCTGATCAATATGAGTATCATATCCATCTGGGAACTGCTCTATAAATTCATCTGCACAGGCTAAATGGCATGCATGCTTGATTTCATCAAGTGTAGCATTCTCTTTTCCCCATCTTAAGTTATCTGCAATAGTACCAGCAAATAATAAATTCTTTTGTAATACTACGGCAACATTATTTCTTAATGTCTCAAGATCATATTCTCTAACATTTTTACCACCAACATATACATCACCATCAGTTGTATCATATAATCTTGAAATTAAATTAACTAATGTAGTCTTACTTGAACCTGTACCACCAATAATACCTACTGTTTCACCTGATTTAATACTTAAATTAATATTCTCAAGTGAATTTCTTTCTGCATCATGTGAATACTTAAATGAAACATTCTTAAATTCAACACTACCATCAGCTATTTCATATACTGGATTTTCTGGATTAGTTAAATTAGGTACCTCTCTTAATACCTCTACAATTCTTCTTGATGACTCGTATGCTAAAACTATCATTAATATAACCATACTAAACATCATTAAAGCCATTAATGATTGGAAGCCATATGTAGTTAAGCTTTGGAATTGACCAACAGATATTTTATTAAATAAATATACCTTATTACCATCTGAATTTAATCCTAAGTATTCTGAATTAGTAACGATTAATATTGAGCCTAAAGCAAGCATTAAAATCATTAATGCATTTACGGCAAACTGCATTGCAGGTGCGTTAAATGCTACTATTCTTTCAGCCTTAGTGAAATCCTTCTTTAAGCCTGAAGCTGCCTTATCAAATTTTTCAATTTCATAATCCTCTCTAACGAAAGTCTTTACTACTCTAATACCATCAATATTTTCCTTAATTGAATCATTAAGTGCATCATATTTCTTGAATATTCTTCTAAAGATTTTCATTGCAAAATACATAATTAAGCCTATTGCGAATGCAAGTAATGGCATTACTACAACGAATATCCAAGCTAAATCAGGTGAAATAATAAATGACATTACAATTGAGAATGCAATCATAAGTGGTGATCTAATAGCTGTTCTAATTATCATCATATATGCCATTTGAACATTTGTAACATCTGTAGTCATTCTTGTAACTAGGCTTGATGCTTGAAATCTATCAATATTTGAGAATGAAAATTTAGTTATATTTTCATACATATCTCTTCTAAGATTCTTAGCAAATCCTGCAGATGCCTTACTACAGAACATACCAGCAAGTGATCCACATAATAGTGATAGCATAGCTAATACTACTAATATTACACTTATAATTATTAATTTTGTTATATCTCTATCATTCATTTGGTCTACAAGCATTGCTGTAATGAATGGTAAAGCACATTCAAGAACAACCTCAAATACAATGAATACAATAGATAATATACTTGGTTTTACATAGCCCTTAATGCTTTTCATTAATACCTTTAGCATTTTCCTGCCTCCTATATAAATTATTTTCTATTTTATTTATTGTCAAAATAAAATTAGATATCTCTTCTTTAGTTAATCCATAAGATAAATCTTCATTTAGCTTATCTAGATCATTTAAGAAATTCTCACAATATTTTATAGCAACATCAGTTAATACAATCTTCTTTAGTCTAGCATCATCAGATACACTTTCTCTTTTTACATATCCCTTTTTTTCCATTAGGGAAATGATATTAGACGCAGTTGATCTTGTGATACCAAATTCTCTTTCGATATCCTTCTGATATACATCATTATTTTTATAAATATAAACAATGATAAAGCTATTTACACCAGATAAATCATCAACTGAGGAAATAGATGATAAATTGGTTATTTCTCTTTTTATTTTAGTAGATAAGCAATTTACTCTTTTAGTTATATTTTTGTCCATATTGCCTCCTATTTTTGTTTGACATAAAACATTATACTAGTTTAAAAAAAATATTCAATAAAAAATTGAACATTTTTCTTAATTATTTTTTTAATTTAATCTTTTTCTTAGATGTAGAGATATTCTTTCTAAAGAATTCCTCCATCTTTTGATTCTCAAAGCCACTTTTATATACATATAAAGTTAGGCTATCCTGGAATCTTAATTGGTATTTATCACTATATTCAGTTATTCTTTTTAACGTAGTATAGCTATATTCATATTTAGTTTGTCTATCATTAGATTTAGCTATTAATATAACTGAATGCTCCTTAAAGCGATATGAATAGCTAATACCATATTCACATACCTCAGCATTCTTTTCCTTAACCATTTTAGGTATCTTGATCATTGATACTGTGTTGAATCCACATAATACTAATGAGAAAGCAACAAATATAGCTCCAAATACAATATACATAGTATTCTTAGTGACAAGTCCAACTACTAAAATTGGAATACCAACAATAAAAACAAATGAATTAAATATATATTTCTTTGCATATTCTGATTTACTGCTCTTTATTAATAATGAATAAGCCTCATCACTAGTAATATTTGTATTATTATTTACTATCATTTAAATCACTCCAAAACAATGTAAATTATAGATTATTTACTAAGTAAAATCAAGATAAAATAAAATATCAGCACTGTTCTAAAGTGCTGATACCAACTGGTTTATACAATTTAATTACTACTCTTCACCTAGTAACGTTTATGTTTTTTAGAGGATAAACGAAATCATTCGCCTAATAATATTAACTAGACTTGTACATTAATTAGTTCATTTTAGCGTTTTTTTTGGTTTTTTAAATTAGTTAATATTAGCTCGTATTCGAATATTTTGTATTCCTGTCTTACTAATACCACTAAGGAATTATAGTATCCTTCTATATGGTACATAAGGTCTAGATATTTACAGGACTCATCTTCCAAAAGACGATTATTCTCTGCTACCAATATCAACGTAATTTGAGTGTACACTACTACCTTCATTTGAAGGTTGCTAGCAAAATTAAGTCCTGAAAATATAATTATTTGAATGATTTCTACAATAAATATCTTCTATCAAATTGCATAAATCGTTCCTCTACGTTAGTGATTTTATCACAATAAATAAATTAATGCAAATTATAATTTTGTATTAATAATTTAAAAATTATTAATAAATTCTAATAAATCCTATGAATAAGAATATGTATAGACTCTTTTAATATGCATATTGTACTTTGATAGTTGAATCTCATGTTCATACCTAACTAGTAGTCCTTTAGAGTTGAAAATCATAATTCCTAATTCTATGAACACGTCACCTGAAGTTGAATCATAATTAATGCCCTCTCTAGGGTGATTCTTATCTGAACCACCTATAATTCTATAATCATTTCCAATATAAAAATTTATATAACTATCAAATGGCCATCTAGTAATATCAACTGTAGCAAAATATCTTCTAACTGGAATTGATTTTTTAACTTTGTAACTATTTATCTCATTAAGTACTAATGCAGATTCTTGTGCACGTGCTTTTCTCACTTCATCTTCATTCGTTGGGGTATTTGTTATAGCTCCTAAATCAGATTTCCATTTATTCTCATTATTATTATAAGTTAATGTAAAATTATAATTTTTATTAAAAGTGTTATTTGAATAACTTATATCTTCGTATGTTCCACTTACCTTATTATAATTTGTTTCTTCCAAAGAATTTAATTTATCCATAAATTCAGCTTCTGACACTTCTTGACTAGTACAAGCAGCCAAGCTAAATAATGCAGCTATAGCAATCGCTAGACTTGCAAATAATAATTTTTTCATTTTTTAAACCTCTAACAATAATATAAATATTATTGTTTTTCAAATTCCAAAGAATATACTGTTAATGTTTGCTCACCATATAGAGCAGTATCTTGAGTATATGAGCCTCCTAAATGAGCATATGTAACTTGCGCTAATGCTTCATTATATTCTAGTGCAAAATATAAATATAATGTACCTGCTTGACTAAATGCAATGCTTGTGTTAGCAGTCTTAATAACTTGTGCATTTGATGTTATAGTAGAATCATTTGTTACATCATTATCCTGATTATTGAAATAATTTTGATCACCATAACCATAATCATATAATTTATATGTATTTTCGATTCTGAAATTAATTGCATCTAACTCTAAATAACCTTTCCTATAATATGTGTCATATTCATTAAATTCTCCTGATGTTACTTGAACATAGTCATCAGTATCATAGACATATAATGTTCCATCAGTTTTGAAAGTATTTTCATCAATATTTACAGCAATATATCCATCATTATAGCTTAAGAATGTTCCTAGGCATACATTGTTGTTATCATTTATAGCAACTGTAGTACCTGAAGAATCCATTTCATATGTTTTAACGCCATTGACATATACATAATAATTACCATTTTCTTCTACTCTTTCGTATGCATCTACATTAAGACTAGAATCAATGCCATATAATGACATATCCCATGTGCCAGAAGTAAATGATGTTAATTTAGCTCTATAGAAGAATGTATCACCTACTGTTGCATCAACAAATGAGAATTCATTAATTTCTTCCCATGACCATGTTTGAGTAGTTGAATCATATGTTCCTCTTTCAACCTGACAGAATAATTCATCATCATCAAGAATTATGTATTTATCAAAATCATTTGTATCTATATCAATTCTAAATGCAGGTAATAATGTGTCATTTGGAATGAATAAATAATATATTTCTGTTCTAAAACTTAATGCCCAAGACATCTCATCAGGATTATAATTAGGAATTTGCCATTCAGTATTTGTTGTAGTTACTTCATAAATTTCCTTATCTGAATCATCTGCAGGATAATATCCTAAATACATTTTCCATTCACCTAATGTATTTAAGCTTGCTTGAGGTGGATAAAGTTCACTTCTCACATAATATGTAACTATAGGATGATCCGGGTCAGTCTTATTAGTTTTTGAATGAATGATAGCTATACCATTCTTATAATAAACTCCATACTCATTTTTAGTTGATGGAATATCAGCTATAAATGATTGTATTTCTTGGTCTGTATAGCCTGATGTTATACTAATATAAGGCTGTAATTCACTTTCCTTATAATTAGCACTTTCTTCTACAACAATATTCAGCATGACGCCTAAACTACCATCAAATAAGCCATAATCATTTATTCCGTTATATGTAATAGTATTTGTTAATCCATGCTGTGTTGTATCTATTGATACATTAACCCCTTCAGGCATATTATCTTGATCTAATGACCAATTAACTCTTCTATTTGAGAATATATTATCTCTATCAATGATTTCTACTGCAATGGTTTTATGATCTCTATCATATATTAAATCATATGCTTGAGTTGCATCATAAGATACTCCATTATAAGTATATTTGAAATCTATAGGATTTTCACCCTTATCGATATTCCATACAAATTCTCTATTTGTATCACCATAATATCTAGAAGTTTGTGTATCATCTTCAACAAATGTATAATTAACACTATCCTTAAGCTTAATTCTTAATTTATATTCACCAACATTTGTTCCCTTACTTTGATTATAACCAGATACTAATTCCATTAATTTAGCATCATAATTTGAAATCAATCCAGGAATTGTAGATTCATCATCACTAGTTTGACCCTTGAATACATCATATTCCTTAGCATCATAGGTAAAACTATTTGTTATTTTTTCAATTTCAGTTGTTTCTCCAGTATTAGAATCATATTCATACTCAATGTACTTACCCATGTATGGAGCATCTACATTACATTTTGTAATTGTAAGCTCAATATCAAAGGTATCAGAAATTGTAAAATAATCAACATAATATTCTGATACTGCAAATTGAACCTTTTGAGTTGATACACCATTAATTCCAGTGTTTGAATTTACGGCCTTTGTCTTATTAACAAATTCAAATTCACCAACTCCTGAAATACCAATAGTTGAACCCAATAGATTCACTTTAATTCTATTTATAAAATCAGAATCATCGTTCATATGAATTCCATTGTTTTTTTCAATCTCACCTAATGTGATATCACCATAATGATAATCCCATTCCTCTGTTGTAGGATTAAATTGTGTGTTTGAATAATTAAATGAAGCCTTTAAGTCTAATAATTCAAATATTCTTTCGGCTGTATATTCTCCTTGTTCATCAAAAATAATATCTGATAATTTTAAATCATTTTTGATAATTTCAAGCTTTGTATTATTTGATGGATATGTATTATAAGCCTTATAATTACCTGCAGCTATGCCTGCAAATAAATAATATGTTCCAGGCTTAACATTAAAATCATTTGTGTTGATGTAGAATTCTGTAGAGCTTGGACCATCATTATTGTATGTTAATTGTCTTGATGTCGCCTGATTGGATTCAATAGCAATAACTTTATGGTTTTCCAAATATTCTTGTTTTAATTGATCCGTAGCTAAGGCATTAAAATCTGAATATTCAGAAGCCTTTAAATAATAAATACCTGTTAAATTATTTTTATCAACATATTGATTATCTCCAGTTGCTGAAGGATCCTTTACTTTTACCTTATATTCAGATGTTAATTTATTATCATCAATACTTGATGTACCAAATTTGGCTGCTTGGAAATTATAATTATCCTTTGTCCTAAATTCCATAGTGAAATTATAGGCAGATCTCTCTATTTGTTTAATTTCAAGATTTACATATAAAGAGCTATAGCTTCCATATTTTATTTCAAAGCTATACATTCCAACATCTAATTTCTCATTAGAACGAGGGAAATCATTTTTAGTAGAGCCATCCTTACCAATATAAGTTACCTTAACAGTGGAATATTGTTCTTTAGTTAGCTCTGTTTTAGTTTTATCAGTATTATTAACTATATAAAGCTTTAAATTACTGATAAATGTTAAATCATCACCATAATTATAGGTGTAATTTAAAGAAGTATCTTCTTTTGTTCCATCGCTTATTACTAATGAAGTATTACCAACATTACCTGATTGGCTATTACCTCCACCGCCACCACATGATATTAATAATAATGAAAACGATGTAAGTATTGCAAAAACGACAAAGAAAAGCTTAAATTTTTTCATATAACTCACGCTCCTTTAATAATAATTATTTTTTATAACGAACATCTTATATTTTATTTTAACATATTTTTATAAGAAAATAAATAAAACAAAAAAAGGACACTTACTTATAGTAAAATGTCCTCTAATTTTTAGATGGCAGCAACTACAGGATTCGAACCTGTGCATACCGGGGTCAGAGTCCGGGGCCTTACCGCTTGGCTAAGTTGCTATATCGCTTGAAATTATACAATATGAAATTGAAAATTTCAAGCAAATTAATTTTTAATTAAGCTCTAGATACATAAGTACCATCGATTGTTGAAACAATGATTGATTCACCAGTTTCGATGAACATAGGTACCTTTAATTGGAAGCCAGTTTCTAATACTGCATCCTTCTTGCTTGTTGAATCACCCTTAACTGCAGGAGATGTTTCAGCTACTACTAAAGTAACCTTATCATCTAATGAAACACCAAGGATTTCACTTTCATAGAAAGTGACATTTACAGTACTACCCTCTAGCATGAAGTTCTTCTCCCACTCTAGACGCTCAGCAGGTATTTCAATTTGCTCATATGTTTCATTATCCATGAATGCATATGAATCACCTGAATTATAGATGTATTGCATGCTCTTTCTTTCGATAAAGCACTTCTTAAATGCAGAATCACTACCCTTAAGTGCAGTTTCAGTAACTGTACCAGTTCTTAGATCCTTCATCTTAACTCTAACGTAAGCTACCTTGTTTTGTAATACGTGCATGAATTCTACGATTTGCATAAGCTTTCCATCGTATTCAATTACAACACCATTCTTTAAATCGTTAACATTAATCATTTTCTTTCTCCTTTACAAAATAAAGAGGAAACTTGTGGTTTCCTCACTTATTTAATTTTGTTTAAATTACTTTATACAGTAGATTGACTTCTTACCAGCGAATACTGATACACCATTATATTGACCACGACCATTTAGATCATCTTCAATTCTAATTAATTGGTTGTACTTAGCAATTCTATCAGTTCTTGATGCAGAACCAGTCTTGATTTGACCAGCGTTTGTACCAACAACGATATCAGCAATTGTTGTATCCTCAGTTTCACCAGATCTATGAGAAACGATAGCTGTATAACCAGCTCTCTTAGCCATTTCGATTGCTTCGAAAGTCTCTGTTAAAGTACCAATTTGGTTAACCTTGATAAGGATTGCGTTAGCAACACCCATCTCGATACCCTTAGAAAGTCTCTTAGTATTTGTAACGAATAGGTCATCACCAACTAATTGGATCTTCTTACCTAACTTCTCAGTTAAATACTTCCAGCCCTCCCAGTCATCCTCAGCAAGACCATCTTCGATTGTTACGATTGGGAACTTCTCTGTTAGAGGAATATAATACTTATCAACCATATCCTTAGAGTTGAATTCACCCTTATCAGCCTTTAATGTATAAAGACCAGTCTTTGCATCATAGAATTCTGAAGCTGCAACGTCGATACCTAAGCAGATATCCTTACCAGGAACATATCCTGCAGCCTTAATAGCTTCAACAACACGCTCAAATGCTTCTGTATTTGAACCTAACTTAGGT
>JAEELU010000030.1 GCA_016282815.1 Acholeplasmatales bacterium | reverse complement strand
TGTTATTTTAGAATGTAATTCAGTTGCGAGCTTAACTCTTTGTGCCTCACCACCAGATAAGGTAGTTGATGATTGACCTAGCTTAATATAGCCTAAGCCTACATCCATTAATGTTTGAAGCTTTGATTTAATCTTGTGAATTGAATCGAAGAATTCTAATGCCTCCTCAACCCTCATATCTAATACATCAGCGATTGATTTATCCTTAAATTTAATCATTAATGTTTCAGATTGGAATCTCTTACCCTTACATACCTCACATGGTACATAAACATCAGGTAAAAATTGCATAGAAATTCTTTTTACTCCATCTCCACCACAGGCTTCACATCTTCCACCTCTAACATTAAATGAGAATTTACCCTTATTATAGCCTTTTATTTTAGCATCTGTAGTTTGGGCAAATAGCTCTCTAATATCGTCAAATACACCTGTATATGTTGCTGGATTTGATCTAGGAGTTCTACCGATTGGCTGTTGAGAAATCTGAATAATTCTATCGATATTATCTAATCCCTCAATTTTATCTACAGCACCTGGATTAATTCTCTTAGCCTTATATAGCTTAACATAAGCATTCTTATATAAAACCTCATTAATTAATGAAGATTTACCACTTCCTGATACACCTGTAATACATGTGATAACACCAAGAGGTATTTTAACATCTACACTCTTAAGATTATTAGCTCTAGCACCCTTAATCTTGATGTATCTATTAGCTATCTTTCTACGTGATGTAGGAACCTCTATTTTTAATTTACCAGATAAATACTTACCTGTAATACTATTAGGGTTTGCCATTACCTCCTCAGGTGTTCCTTGGGCAACTACCTCACCACCATGAATACCTGCATATGGTCCAATATCAACCAAATGATCACAATTTCTCATAGTCTCATCATCATGCTCAACTACGATTAATGTATTACCTAAATCTCTCATTTCCTTTAGAGTATTAATCAATCTCATATTATCTCTTTGATGTAGACCAATTGATGGCTCATCAAGAACATATAATACTCCAGTAAGCTGAGAGCCAATTTGAGTTGCGAGTCTAATTCTTTGGGCCTCACCACCAGATAATGTATCTGCACTTCTAGCTAATGTTAAATACTCAAGTCCAACATTAATTAGGAAATGTAATCTATCTGTTATTTCCTTTATTGCAAGCTTTGCAATTTGAGCCTTCTCCTCAGATAGCTTAATATTCATAAACCAATCATATAAATTTTCAATAGACATACTACAAACATCAGCGATTGATTTATCGTTAATTAATATATTTAATACAGATTCATTCAATCTCTTTCCATGACATACTGTACATTCATTTTCTACCATAAAATTAATAAGCCAGTCTCTAATCCAATCAGATGATGTTTCTCTATATCTTCTTTCATAACTAGGAATAATTCCTTCAAATAAATCCTTCTTATCATGAATTCTTCCTGATGTAGATTTAAGCTTATAATCTATAGCTACATTAGAGCCATATAATATTATTTTCTTCTTATCATTAGGAAGCTTATGGAATGGTACATCCATATCAATCTTAAAGAATTTACAAGTTTGATCTAAAATTGCATTTTCTAAATTACCCTCATCATGATTTCTATATGGAATAATCGCACCATTATTAATTGATTTTTCATTATCGATTATTAAATCTTCTGATATAGATAAATTCTTACCAAGACCATTACAGCTAGGACAAGCACCAAGTGGTGAATTAAATGAGAATAATCTAGGCTCTAGATTAGCAAGTGAATATCCACATAATGGACAAGAGAATACAGTAGAATAGAATTCTTCCTTATCATTACAGTATAAAACACAGTAGCCCTTTGATTCATTAACTGACATCTCTACTGCCTCAAATACTCTATCTCTTACTCCATCCTTTTTAACTAATCTTTCAAGAACAACATATATATCATGCTTCTTATTCTTATCTAATGCTGGTGGATTTTCTAAATCTACCATTTCTCCATCGACTAACGCTCTTACATATCCAAGCTTTAGATATTTTTCAAATATACCCTTATGCTCACCCTTTTGTCTAAATACAACAGGGGCAGTAATATACATACGAGTTCCATCCTCGTGCTCCATAATTCTATCTACTATCTGATCTAATGATAGTGATGAAATAGGAATATGGTGGTTAGGACAATAAGGTGTACCAATACGTGCAAATAACACTCTTAAATAATCATATATCTCTGTTACAGTACCAACTGTTGATCTAGGGTTATGTGATGCACTCTTTTGGTCAATTGAAATAGCTGGTGACAATCCCTCAATAGAATCGACATCAGGCTTTTCATTACCACCAATGAATTGTCTTGCGAATGAAGATAAGGATTCAACGAATCTTCTTTCGCCCTCCTGATATATTGTGTCAAATGCAAGGCTTGACTTACCACTACCAGAAACACCAGTCATTACGATTAGCTTATTCTTTGGTAATTCTATATTAATATTTTTTAAATTGTTTTCTCTTGCGCCTTTAACAATAATCTTATCCATAATATATACCCTTTCGTACCATTATAATATATCACACTTTAGTAATAAATAGTAATAGTTTTTATATATAAATATAAAACCACACCCAAGGTGTGGCTTATTATTATAAATTATGTAGCTTATTGATTGCTTCCTTAGGGTCCTTGTTATTAACAACATAAGATCCACTAACTGCTAAATCAACATAATCCTTTATCTTTAATCCAGTAACATCATTAATACCACCATCGATATTAATTAGATAGCTATAGTTATTAGCCTTCTTTAGCTCAGATAATCTCTTTACCTTATCTACTGCACTATCCATGAACTTCTGTCCACCGAAGCCTGGCTCAACACTCATAACTAATACCATATCTACATAAGGTAAATACTTTTCTATTTCCTCAACTGTTGTTTTTGGCTTAATAGATATACCAGCCTTAACATTATATGATTTAATTAATTCAATTGTTTTTAATACATCTGATGATGCTTCAACATGGAATGTAATATACTGGCTTCCTGCCTCACTGAATTCCTTGATATATCTATCAGGATATTCAATCATTAGATGTGTATCAAATATTTTATTCTCATCAATTTTTCTTAATGATTTGATGAACGCAGGTCCAAATGATATATTTGGAACAAATACACCATCCATTACATCTAGATGAACATAATCTACATCATTGATATAATTCTCAAGTGATTCCTTAACCCTTAAATAATCTACAGTTAATATTGATAATGATACCTTCATAATTATTACCTCTTATTTTTTAATTCCTCATATAGCCTTAAATAGCTATTATACCTAGATTCTAATATTAATCCCTTATCTAGGGCCTCTATTATACCACAGCCCTTACTATTACGTAAGTGATTACAATCATTAAATTTACAATGATAATCCTTAAATTCAATAAATAGCTTATCTAAATCCTCATATTTGATGTTTATTGCCTCAAGCTTAGAGAATCCTGGTGTATCACCAATTAAGCCATCTAAATAGCTATAAAGGCTTATTTCTCTAGTTGTGTGCTTACCTCTACCTAGTGCATTTGATATCTCCTGTGTTTTTAAATTAAAGCCAGGAATTATCTCATTAATTAATGATGATTTACCAGCACCTGTTTGGCCAGAGAATATTGTTATTTTATTTCTTAAAACATCATGTATTTCATTAATACCAATTGATTCCTTACTGCTTGTATAAAATACCTTATAGCCAAGCTTTTCATAATAATGAAGCTTTGATTTTAGATCAAATAGCTCATCACTTGTTAATAAATCAATTTTAGTTACACAAATGATTGGATATATATTATTTTTAACTACGTTAAGGATAAATAGGTCTAAAAGATAAAACGAAAAGAGAGGCTCCTTAGCTGCGAATATAAGTAATATCTGATCGACATTAGCTATATCTGGTCTAATTAGCTCATTCTTTCTTTCATCGTAATGATCAATCATATCATTTTCGATATAAACAATATCTCCTACCTTAGGTGATGATTTAACAACCTGAGGTATTTTTTTATTGCTTAATGATTTTTCATTAACGACATATTTCTTTTCACTTCTTAGCTTTCCTCTAGCCTTAACCTTTACAGTAGTATTGTCTTCTAATAATACTGTATAAAGACCGCCAGTTAAATTAATAACTCTACCTTTTACCATTTGCCCTCTTTTTTCATTTCCTTACTTCTTAATTGACCGCAGGCAGCATCTATATCAGAGCCCTGCTCACGACGTAATTGAACATTTATTTTTCTACGCTTTAATACATCAAAGAATATTCTCATATCTGATTGATTAGAGCGCTTATATGGCTTTTCTAATACCTCATTATAGGGAATTAAATTAACATATACATTTAATCCATGTAAATAATCGGCTAATTGATTAGCACATTCCATTGTATCATTTAATCCCTGAAGTAATATATATTCTATAGTTACTCTTCTATTTGTCTTTTCTATATAATATTCTATAGCCTTCTTTAGCTCAGTAATATTATACACCTTATTGATAGGCATTATTTGATTTCTAATTTCATCAGTTGGTGCATGAAGTGATATTGCAAGATTAACCTGTAAATCAAAGTCAGCATATTCGTAAATCTTAGGTACTAATCCACATGTTGAAATAGTAATATGACGTGCACCTATTTCAAGTCCAAGTGGGTCATTTACTATTCTTACAAATCTAATTACATTTTCGTAATTATCAAATGGCTCACCAATACCCATTACAACGATATTACTTACTCTTACATCTGCAAGTAATGATACCATTAATATTTGAAGTACTATTTCTGATGTATCAAGATTTCTAATCTTCTTCTTTAATCCTGATGCGCAGAAACAACAGCCCATATTACAGCCAACCTCTGTTGTTACACAAACAGAATGACCGTATTCATTAACCATTAATACTGTTTCGATGAAATTACCATCAGAAAGCTTAAATAGAAATTTCTTGGTTCCATCAGAGGATTCCTGTAATCTAACACACTCAAGCCTATCAATACGAAAATCGGATTTTAATCTTTCGATAAAATCCTTTTTCATATTAGTTATCTCATCAAATGATTCAATTTTATGTCTATAGATCCATTCAATTAATTGCTTGGCTCTAAATTTCTTCTCACCCTGAGCTATTAGATAGTTTTCAAAATCCTCTTGTGAGTAACCATAGATACTTTCCATAATTTCTAATTAACGTAATCTAGCGTTAAAATCCTTTTCTAGTTTTTTAAGAATTGCTTGAACGAAGCCTTCAACCTCTTCAGCCTCTAAAGTCTTATTTCTATCCTCAAATGTAATATTGAATGCTAAAGACTTTTCATCAGAAGCCACATTCTCACCTGTATAAACATCGAATAGCTCAACATTAGTGATATTGCTTCTACATGCCTTCTTTATTGCATTTAATACATTATCAGCTAATACGTCCTTCTTTACCACGATTGCAAGGTCACGCATTACTGTTGGATATTTATTGATTGATTGATATTTTAATCCATTTTCCTCATTGATTAAATCAGTCATATCAATTTCAAGTGCGATAGTGCCTTGAACACCCTTATCCTTAGCGAACTTAGGATGTAATTCACCTATTACACCAATTCTCTTATTCTTATGAATAATATATGCACATCTACCAGGATGGAAAGACTTAATATCCTTACATACCTCGTAAGATACTGTAAATGATAGCTTATTACATAATGCTTCAAAGATACCCTTTAATAGGTAGAATGAAGCTGCTTGCTTTTCACCACACCATAGATTAGATGAATATAAACCATTAATAGCGATACCTAAATGTAAATCCTCAGTATCCTTTGTATGAACATTACTAATTTCGAAGAATGATAAATTTTCAAGCTTTCTAGCCTTATTATACTGGATATTTTCAATTAATCCATTTAAAACTGATTCTCTCATTACTGATCTTTCCTCAGTTAATGGCATTAATACCTCTACAGGCTCCTTAACCTCAGGAACATATAAGCCTAAATCATTCTTGCTGATTAATGAGTAGTTAACTACCTCATTTAAGCCCATATAAGCAAGGATTTGTCTTACTAATCTAGTTCTCTTTTGAGAATATGTTAAAGCACCTCTATCTCTAGTCTTAGCGATAGTTGTTGGGATATTATCATATCCATAGATTCTAGCAACATCCTCGATGATATCCTGAGCTGATGCTTCTAAATCCATTCTTCTTGATGGTAATGTAATATCATATACTAAGCCAGTCTTAACATATGTATAATTTAATCTATCGAAGATTGAATTAACATATTCATCAGTTAGGCTTGTACCAAGTACATTATTTACCTTCTCTGTTGTAATCTTTACATGCTGAGGCTTAACATCTACCTTCTTTGCACTTGCAACACCAGAATAGCATTTAGCATCTGCATATTTGCACATTAAATATGCTGCATAATCAAGTGCACGCTCTACTCTATCATAATCAATCTTTCTTTCAAAACGAACAGATGATTCACTCTTTAGATTTAATCTTGTTGATGTCTTTCTAATTGAGATTGGATCAAAATATGCTGCCTCTAATACGATATTCTTTGTATCGTTAGTAACCTCAGATACTTTACCACCCATAACACCACCAAGGCAGTGTGGCTCCTTACCGTCAGTAATTACAACATCAGTTGCTTCAAGCTTTCTTTCAATATCATCTAGTGTTACCATTACCTCATTTTCTTTTGCAGTTCTTACTACGATATTATTGCCTAGCTTATCTGCATCAAATGAATGTAGTGGCTGACCCATTTCGATTAATACATAGTTAGTAATATCTACTACGTTATTAATAGGTCTAATACCTGCAGCGATTAATCTAGCCTTCATAAATAAAGGAGATTCCTTTATTACGATATTAGATAAATATCTTGCATTATATTTATAGCACTTATCTGTATCAATTTTTACAGATATAGGATTCTTTTCACTTGATTCAACTAAATCAAATTTTCTTAAATTAATCTTCTTATCGAATGTAGCTGCTAAATCATAAGCAATACCCTCAATTGAAAGTAGGTCACTTCTATTTGATGTAAGCTCTAAATCGATAACTAGATCGTTATAGCATAAAGCCTCTAGAGGATCATCTCCTGCCTTAACAGGGAATTCATCAAATAGGAAAATACCATTTTTAAATCTCTCAGGAACATATTTTTCCTCTAAGCCTAGCTCCTGTAGTGAACATAGCATACCATTAGATTCGATACCTCTAATTTTAGATGCCTTAATCTTAAAATTACCAGGTAATACGGCTCCAGGTAATGCAACTATAGCATAAACACCTTTATCAACATTTGGTGCACCACATACGATTTGTGATACCTCTTTTCCTAAATCAACCATACATTTATGTAAATGTGTTTCAGGAATAGCCTCACACTCTAATACATGACCAATAGTTAAATTATTAGCATTAATCATTTTACCAAATGATTCAATTTCACAAACATGAGCATTTATTTCTTTGAATAATTCCTCATCACTAACGTTAGTTAAATCAACATATTCATTTAACCAATTCTTTGAAGCCTTCATTTTACTTTACCTCCTTGAATTGATTTAAAAATCTAATATCATTTGTATAGAAATTACGGATATCATCAATTCTATTCTTTAGCATTGCAATACGCTCAACACCAATACCAAAGGCATATCCCTGAATCTTTTCAGGATCATATCCACTCATTCTTAATACATTATCATTTACCATACCGGCACCTAGGATTTCAATCCATCCTGTACCCTTACATGTAGGACAGCCCTTACCATTACACATACCACAAGATACATCTACCTCAACTGAAGGCTCTGTAAATGGGAAGAATGATGGTCTAAGTCTGATTTGTCTATCCTTATCAAACATCTTCTTTGCCATTTCAAGTAAAGCACCCTTTAAATCAGCCATAGTGATATCAGTACCAAGAACTAAACCCTCACATTGCATAAATTGATGAGAGTGTGTAGCGTCATCTGAATCTCTTCTATAAACCTTACCAGGACAAATAATCTTGATAGGCTCACCCTTCTTTTCAAGCATTGTTCTAACCTGAACAGGTGATGTTTGGCTTCTTAATAATAGCTCTGGGTTAATATAGAATGTATCCTGCATATCTCTTGCTGGATGTCCTTTTGGTAAATTAAGCTTTTCAAAGCAAAATTCATCAGTTTCAATTTCAGGACCCTCAGCTACGCTATAGCCCATACCAATATATAAATCCTCAAGCTCCATTACAGTTTGATATAATGGATGAATACCACCAGTAGAGAAGCTAACACCTGGTAATGTAACATCTATTGTTTCCTTTTCTAGCTTTTGGTTAACAATAGCCTCCTCTAATGCCTTTCTCTTAGCCTCAAACATAGCCTCAAGCTTATTCTTAACATTATTAGTAGCCATACCAAGCTCACGTCTAGCATCATTAGTTAGGTTCTTCATTCCTGCCATAATTTGAGCAAGAGGTCCTTTCTTACCTAAATAATTAGCTCTTTTTTGTTGTAATTCATTTAAATCATTAATTTGATTTAATTCACCATCTAATGAATCTACAACCTCATTTAGTTCGTCTAATTCCTTCATACGATTCTCTCCTTTAATAAAAATAAAAGTCCTTAAGCAAAATGCCTAAGGACGAATTAACCGTGGTACCACCCTAGTTCTATTGTATTACTACAATAGCACTCATTAATCTGTAACGTAGATATACGGGGCAAAGCCCACTCATAGGGTGAATTCATAGGATTAAATGTGGAAATATTTCACCATGTAATTTCCTCTCTAAAACATCAAACATCCTACTATGTTCCTAGTCAATGCTTTCTATAAAAATAACAACTATATTATAAACTACTAAAATATGGTTTTCAAGTTAAAATTACTTTTCTTAAAACTACTTCTTAGCTTCTTTTTTCATATACTTAAATAATTTCTTTTCACCATTTTCAATATAATAATTTAGAAAATGTATTATTTTATTTTTAGTTTCACTATGCATTGGTAAGAATTCTGCTTCTTTATTAAAATAATCTAAAACCATATGTGGTTTAAAACTACCTTTATTATAAACCTTTGAGGCAGCTATTCTATCACATACACATTCAACCACATATCTATTTGGCATTGGAACTGGTTCTATATTAAATGTTTTCATATTAACATCCATCCAATAATCAATATGATGCTTATTTCTTCCTTTATGATGTAGCCAAGCACTACTATACCCCTTAGCTAATCTCTCATTATAATGAGGTGATTTTCTTCCATCATAATATTTTGCTCCATTCCAAAATTCAGTAAATCCATATTTGGATAAATCATGCATTAATCCCTGTATAATTAATCCACTTCTAAAACAATAGATCATTACTTTATGTCTATGCTTTGTTATAGTTATAAAATGTTTTATAGGATGTATCATTTTACTTTTCTTCCATTATGTATTTTAGCATTTGGAAGGCTGCATTTCTCTTTGCTGTTTTCTTAGATGTATCCTCACTTGAAAATGATTCCTTATATCCATCAATAAGTATTCTACACTTCCAAATATCAATACCATTATTACTACCCTTCATAGCTATTTTATATTGTGGTTCATTAATAAATCCTTTAACAAATAGCTCCTGAAGCTGATTAACACATTTATCAATATCAGGGTATCCTACGATATCCTCCATCTTTAGTAGCATATTATTATCCTCTAGATATTTATATGCTAGCTGTGATGCGTTAATCATAGCTAGATACTTAGTATTAGCACTAGCCTTAAATGTATCATTAATATCATTTAATGATATATTACATACATATTTATCATTATCTATATTAATAGTAAATTTAGGAGCTTCCTTAAATTTATTTTTATTCCAAGAATAAATATGCTTATAATAATTCTTATCATTTTCTATATTTAATAAAATAGAATCATCAGTATTATATAAATAATCTATAAAGCTATCCTTAATTTCTAATGTATCTAATATATAAGCACCAATGATTGCTTTAAAATAATCATAATACCTTGTATTATTATCAAATATCTCATCTAGATGTAATTTAACAATTCTTTCTGATAGAAAATCATTAGATACTAATCTTATCTTAAAATTATTTAAATAATCTAAATCAAATAAGGATTTAATACCATCTTCCTCATATAGGAATTCCTTATTTAATTTCATAGATACATAATAATTAATATAGATATCACCTAAATTAATTAATCTATCATCTAGATTCTTTATTTCATCTATTATCCTTTTGTTATTAAATTCATATTTAATTAATTCCTCTAACATTTTACCACCACGAATATAAGATATAACATTTTTAAAATTATATCAATAAAAATAAAAGTTCATTATAATTATTTATAAAATATCCATATAATGATTTCTTTTTCCATTTTAAACATTATATGCTACTGAAACACAAAGTTTTTTTCGAAAGATTCAATTACTGGTTATCATTAAACATTGTATCTAAATCTATTAATTTTAGAATATCATCACTCAATATATTATCATCAAAGCCAGATGCTCCAAATAAATACAATTCTCTTTTTTTATAATGTTTAAAAGCAGCTATAGATAAATCCTCGAACATATCTTTCACATCGCTAATTGTTCTTTTATTTTTCGAAAACTTGCATTCAGCAACCAACAAATAATCTTTTTTCGATGAAACAATATCTAATTCTATACTTCTCTTTAATTCTGAATTCTCAATATTACAATTACCAAAATCAGTATAAAACGTATTTAATCTACCATTCTTATTCAAATATTCCAAATATGTTAAACATTCATATTCAAAAGCATGATTTATAAAATCATTAATTTGAATATTTTGTTCTTTCTTTATTACATTACCATATCCAGTTTTAATAAACTCTGAATTTTCTCTTATAAACCTATAATAAAAACTAAGCATAGGATCACATATTTCGTATTTTGATTTCCTATTAGAGTTAAAATTCGCTCTTTTTTTAATTATATTATCTTGAATTAATTCTTTGAGATATTTAGCCATCTTACTTGTATCTGTATTAAGTGCTTCACATAAACCACTTAAAGTATTATTCCCATTAGATATATTTTTAACTATAGATGCATAAAGTCCGCTCGTCACAACATTTGATGTTATTATTTTGCTTGGATCATCAGTAAATGTTGCTGTTTCCTTATAAAACAAGTCATCTAAGTTTTCTTCAAAATTTTTTTTAGGATTTATTAATGATAAATAATAAGGAAATGTATTTGTAAGAGCCAAAATTTTTGCTTTTTCAAAATGATCAGCAACATCATCCAAAAATTCTAAAGCTTCATTCCATTCAAATTTCTTTAATAATAACGAAAATGTATTTCTTTGATATAGTGGAGCTTTACTATCGTTTATCTCAGTTTCTAAAAAAGAGACATTACTTCCAGTTAAAATCAAAGTGAATTTTTGGTGCTTAAACATATTATCAATTGCTCTTTGCAATGCGGATAAAAAATCTGTTTTCTTTCTTTTTCCATCACGTGTCAAAATAATATTTGGATATTCATCTATTACGAATAATCCAAAATCTTCTTTGAAGTAATCAGAAACTGCTTCAAAAAAAGAATACCAATTGCCGAAACTTCCTTGATAATTAAATCCAGCTTGTTTATAAAAAAACCTGCTAAAATCATCGCGGATATCAATATCATCACTATCTGTAGCATAAAACATAAGTGCTTTCTTATTTTCTTTAAACATTTCAAGAAGTGAAGTTTTTCCTATACGTCTTTGTCCGTATAGATATCCAAATTCAAATTTGTCGGTTAAGTATCTTTCATCTAGTAATTTCAATTCTTTTGCTCTACCTAAATATCTCATTTTATAGTGCACCACGTTTTCCGGGAATACGTTTTCCCTATTCATTTATATTTTATTATATGCATGTATTTAAGTCAAGAAAAAAAGACCACTAAATGCTTTAGTGATCCCATATTATATAATTACTTATTACTTAAATATTCATGAATTGACTTAGCACCAAGCTTACCAGCACCCATAGCACTAATAACTGTAGCTGCACCAGTTACGGCATCACCACCAGCATATACTGCCTCTCTTGATGTTAAACCTGCCTCATTAACGATGATACCACCATGGTTATTTACCTCTAAGCCCTTAGTAGTATTCTTAATTAATGGGTTAGGAGAAGTACCGATAGCCATGATTACTGTATCAACATCTAATACGAACTCAGAGCCCTCGATTGGAACTGGTCTTCTTCTACCCTTAGCATCAGGCTCACCTAATTCCATCTTAATGCACTTCATACCAGTTACGAAACCATTCTTTGGATCTCTCTTATCATCTGGGTTATTGTAGCCTAGGATTTCAACAGGGTTATTTAATAGCTTAAATTCAATACCCTCCTCCATAGCATGCTCAACCTCTTCACGTCTAGCAGGAAGCTCTTCCATTGATCTACGATATACGATATATACCTTATCAGCACCTAATCTTAAAGCTGTACGTGCAGCATCCATAGCAACGTTACCGCCACCAACTACTGCAACCTTACCACCCTTCATAATAGGTGTGACAGGGTCAGTTAAATATGACTTCATTAAATTTGATCTAGTTAAATATTCATTTGCTGAATAAACACCCTGAAGTGCCTCACCAGGAATATTCATAAAGTTAGGTAAACCAGCGCCTGAGCCTACGAATACAGCCTCGAAGCCACTTTCGAATAATTCATCAATTGTTAAAGTCTTACCGATAACTACGTTAGTAACAACCTTAACACCTAACTCCTTTAATGTATCTACTTCCTTAGCAACGATTGACTTTGGTAATCTGAACTCAGGAATACCATATACTAATACACCACCAGCTGTGTGTAATGCTTCATATACTGTAACATCATAGCCTAATCTTGCTAAATCACCAGCACAAGTTAATCCTGAAGGACCAGAACCAACGATTGCAACCTTATGACCATTAGATGGAAGCTTTTCAGCCTTTGCAGTTGAATTTGCATTATGATAGTCAGCAACGAATCTTTCAAGTCTACCGATTCCTACTGGCTCAAACTTAATACCAAGTGTACACTTTGATTCACATTGGCTTTCCTGTGGACAAACTCTACCACATACTGCAGGTAAGCTTGAAGACTTAGAAATAATTTGATAAGCACCTTCAAAATTGCCCTTCTTAATTTCTTGAATAAAGTCAGGAATATTTACATTAACAGGACAACCGCTAACGCATGGCTTATTCTTACAATTTAAACAACGACTAGCCTCTTCTAAAGCAATAGACTCTGTATAGCCTAATGCTACCTCTTTAAAGTTATGTGCACGAACCTTTGGGTCCTGTGTAGGCATTTCATGCTTTTTTGGATCTATAGCCATCTTACTTTACCTCCTTGTTTAATAGGTTACATACCTTCTCATGTGCTTTTCTTTCGAAGCCATAGTACATTCTACCACGTAGCATAGCCTCATCAAAATCAACCTCATATCCGTTGAAATCAGGTCCGTCAACACAAGCGAACTTTGTAACTCTCTTACCATCTTGGATTAATGTTAATCTACATCCACCGCACATACCAGTACCATCGATCATAATTGGGTTCATTGATACAGTTACAGGTACATTAAATGGCTTAGCAGTTAAAGTAACGAACTTCATCATAATTAATGGTCCAATAGTGATAATTAAATCAAACTTCTCACCAGCATCTAGCATTTCCTTTAGAGGTACAGTAACATTACCACCTCTAGCATATGAACCATCATCTGTCATAACATGTAAAACATCTGAGCACTCCTTGAATTCATCCTCAAGGATAACTAAATCTTTATTTCTAAAACCAATGATGCTTGTTACATGAGCTCCTAGCTTATGGAACTCTTGAGCAACTGGCATAGCGATAGCACATCCTACACCACCACCAACTACGCATACTCTCTTGATACCTTCAGTATGAGTAGGTACACCAAGTGGTCCAACAAAATCCTCAATATACTCGCCTGCTTGCTTCTGATTTAAAAGCTCAGTAGTAGCACCAACGATTTGGAAAATGATCTTTACAGTTCCCTCTTCCTTGTTTACTCCAGCTACAGTTAAAGGAATTCTTTCTCCTTCAGCATTAACACGTAAAATAATGAATTGACCAGCCTTTGCCTTGTTAGCAACAAGTGGAGCCTCAATTTCAAATTGTGTTACAGTTGGGTTTAAATTTTTTCTTCTTACTATTTTAAACATATTTGTCCCCCCGTTTAATTCCGAAAAATATTATATCATACTTTTAATCTTTGATTAAACATTTTTTTTTAAAGCGTCATTTATTAGCTTTAAATCAGCTAATCCTATCGCAATAGCGTTCTCGACAACCACCATTGCTCTCAATATGATAGCAGCATCATGTCTTCCTTCAATCTTAAGCTCCTCGATCATATTATGCTCAAAATTAAATGTATCCTGTGGCTTACCAATTGATGGCGTTGGCTTAACTGCAACTCTAATTACCATTTCATTTCCATTAGTAATACCACCATTGATTCCACCATTATTATTTGTTTTACATTTACCAGTATTATCTATAATCATGTCATTATAGCTACTACCATATAAATCTACACCATCGAAGCCTATTCCAAATTCAACACCCTTTATTCCTCCTATAGAGAATAATAGATGTGATATTACTGATTCACATGAATCAAAATAAGGCTCGCCAAGTCCAACAGGTAAATTATTGACTCTAACCTCAATTATTCCACCTACTGAATCATTATCATCTACGCATTTCTTTAGGATATCCTGAAATTTTGATTTATCAGTTTCTCCACCTAGATTAGTAATTGTAGTTTTAAATTCAACACCCTCAAGCATCTTTTTAGCAATTACACCAGCAGATACAATTCCAAGTGTTAATCTACCTGAGAAATGTCCTCCACCACGATAATCATTAAATCCATCATACTTTACGTTCGCAACATAATCTGCATGTGATGGTCTTGGATGCTTTACTAGATTTGAATAATCCTTACTCTTAGTATTTGTATTTAAAAACCTTAATGAAATAGGGGCTCCTGTTGTATAGCCATTAAATACACCACTATCAATAATTACATCATCTGGTTCAATTCTTGGAGTAGTACCGATTGATCCTGATTTTCTTCTTGTTAGATCCTTATTAAAATCTTCCTTATCAAGCTTAATTCCGGGCTTAATTCCATCAACGACAACTCCAACTGCTCCACCATGGCTCTCACCATAGATAGATAGCTGAAATAATCTTCCTATATGATTCATATTATCGCCTCTATTTCCTTTAATAATTTATTTATATCCTCAGGATATTTTTTATCCTGCCAAATCTCTTCAGCCTTTACTGCCTGACCTACAAGCATTAAAAGTCCATTATAGCTTGATGCACTATCAAGTAATAGCTTAGTTCTTTTTGGGTTAAATATAATATCTACTACATACTTACTTCTTTTAGCAATCATAGTATCTACAGGAGATTTATCGATATTAGGATACATCCCTACAGGTGTTGCGTTAACTAATAAATCGATATTTCTATTATTTAGCTCATCGTATGTAATAGTATTATCATTCTTTGGACTTCTAGATACATATTTTACATTTCCACCTAAATCGATAAGTGCCTTATATAATGCTAAGGATGCACCACCCGTACCAAGTATATAGCAATCCTTATTCTTAACTGGAATATTATAATTAATTAATTCATTATAAAAACCAAAATAATCAGTATTATATCCAACTACCTTACCATTCTTATAGGCGATAGTATTTACAGACCCAATAGCCCTTGCCTCAGCTGATATTTCATCTAAATACTTCATCACCTCAATCTTATAAGGAATAGTAACATTAAAGCCATGATATTTTCCTTCTCTTAATGAATTAATAATACCTTCTAGCTCTTCCTTATTACATTCAAGTAATGTATAATCCGCATCTAAATTATAGGCCTCAAATATTTTCTTGTGGATAATTGGTGAATAGCTATGTGATAGCTTTTCACCTAATAATGCATACCTTTGCATTACTTATTTCCCTTTAATTCATTTTCAATAAGATATTTTTGATATTCCTTTGATGCTTGTAAAACACCATCAAAGAATTCTAAATAATAGCCCTCTAATACCTTATTTGATAGCTTATCGATATTTCTTGTTTTAATAGTATCCTCTCTAATACTATCTAAAACAGGAATATTGTTTTCTACCTTATATTCCGCAACCATTTTTACAGCTGCCATTCTTTTCATAAATAAATCAATCATCTCATCATCAACCTGATTGATTATTTCTCTTGCTTCTTCTAACTTATTCATAGCTTATTTTACCTCCTAGGCTTTCAAATATCTCAAAGAAATTAGGGAATGATTTATTAATCGCTTCCGCATTTGTAATAACTAAATCCCCATCCATTTTTAGTGTTGCCATCGCAAGTGACATTACAACCCTATGATCATTATGAGAATCAACTACACCACCATGTAATTTATCAGCTCCATAAATAATCATTCCATCAGGAAACTCATCTATAGCTCCACCAAGCTTTTCAAGCTCCTCCTTCATGGATGTAATTCTATCACATTCCTTAATTCTTAATCTTGATGCATTAATAAATTTTGATGTGCCATTAGCCAAGCTTGCAAGTACTGTTAATGCAGGACCTAAGTCTGGAGATTGGCTAAAATCAACAATTGCATTATTAATGCTAGAATTCTTTAAAGTTAATGTATCATTATCAAATTTGATTTCTCCACCAAAATCAGTAATATCAGCAAGTATCTTCTTATCACCCTGATGAGAATCCATATTCATAGCCTTAAGCTTAATATCGGCTCCTAGCATATCAGCAACTAAGAAAAATGCTGCCTGAGAGAAATCTCCTTCTACCATATAATCATGAGGCTTATATTTTTGGTTACCCTTAATATAAAACTTCTCATAATTATCATTTTTAATTTCTATACCAAATAGCTTTAATATATCAATTGTTAAATCGATATAGCCCTTTGATTCCATATTTGTTGTTATATTAATTACACTATCACCATCAAGAAGTGGTAATGAGAATAATAAGCCTGTTATGAACTGGCTTGATATATCACCACGGATATCATATTCACCAGGTACAAGCTTTCCCTCAACCTCTAAAGGCAAATAATCCTCACCCTTTGAATATTTGATACCAAATTTATCAAATATCTCAAGGAATGGATCAAGTGGTCTTTTACATAAATTATTTTTACCTTGGAATGTTATTTTCTCCCCGGTTAATAATGCTATAGGAATCATAAATCTAATTGTTGAACCAGATTCATTAGCATCTATAACATCACTTACTCTTTTAACCTTTGAGCCAGTTATTTCAAGATAATTATCATATTCAATTATATCTGCACCTATAGCCCTCATAGCATTAATGGTAGCCTTAATATCCTTTGAATACATTATATTTGATATAATGCTTTTACCCTCTGCAAGTGACGCAGCGATTATCGCTCTATGCGATAAGCTTTTTGAGGGTGGGATAATAACATTACCACTAAGTTTTGAAGGAGTAATCCTAACGTTCAAGCTTTAATACCTCTTCCTCAGTTAATTTATAAATTATTGCATTACCAAGCTTATCTAGGAATATAAAGCTTATAGTTCCTGCAATATTCTTTTTATCATAAAATACATCCTTTAGGTAATCCTTATAATCATATTCCTTTGTAGGAAGCTCATATAGCTTTAATATATCATAAATAGCATTATAGCATTCCTTAGGAGTAATCTTTAAATCAATACCCATCTTTATTGCCATAAGCATACCTACCGCAACTGCCTCACCATGCTTATAGCCATATTTTAATTCAATAGCATGACCAAATGTATGTCCGAAGTTTAATAGCATTCTTTCATTTAAATCAAATTCATCTATTTCTACTACTCTCTTTTTTACCTTTAGGCTTTCAATGATGATATCCTCATCTATTTCAGGCTTATCCTTTAAAAGATTAAGTAGCTTTAGATTACCAATCGCACCATGCTTAATTAATTCACCCATACCATTATTAAACTCTCTTTTATCAAGAGTCTTTAATGATTCAGGATCTATTAATACCATACTTGGCTGCTTAAATGCTCCAAGTATATTTTTTCTATTATAAAAATCTATACCAGTTTTACCACCGATAGATGAATCCATCTGTGATAATAGTGATGTAGGAACACCAACATATGGTATACCTCTATATAGTGTTGCGGAAACGAATCCAGTCAAATCACCAATTACACCACCACCTAGGGCAATTAGTAATTCCTTTCTTCTGATATCCTTCTTTAAAAGCTCCTCACAAACATAAGCGTATTTTTCTAATACCTTTGATTCCTCTCCATGAGGTATAACTACATAATCAACAGTATACTTATCCTTTAAGCCATCTATAGCCTTTTTTAGGTATAGCTTTTCTACTACATCATCAGTGATAATAAATACTCTTTTATTTGTATAAACACTAGAAATGTATGTAGAAAGATTAGAGATAATTCCATTTTCAACTATTATTTTATATGATGTATTTTTTAAATTAATATCTAGCTCTCTCATCTTTCCATCTCACTTCTAATCTTAGTAGATTTTTTAAATAGCTCCTTAAGCTTTTCCTTATCATCATTTTCAAGTGATGATTTTATTTTAGATAATTCATTCATAAAATTATCAATATTTTCTAGTAGGAATTCCTTGTTTTCAAAGAATAGCTCTGTCCATAATACCTCATTAATCATAGCGATTCTTGTTAAATCTCTATATGAATCACCGATATATAAATTAGTATCTGGCTTAGTATCACTATTTACTAGGGCAACAGCCATTGCGTGAGCAAGCTGGCTTGTATAGCCAATCATAAAATCATGTGATTTAGTATCTAGAATAGAAATATTCTTAAATTCTAACTCCTTACCAATCCTCTTTAAAATATCGATATATTTATCATCGTATTTATTTCCTAAAATAGGCGTAATAATGAAATTAGCCTTATTGAAGGAAACCTCGTGTGCATATTCAATTCCTTTTTTCTCTCTACCAGCCATTGGGTGATGTGCAAGATATGTTGCAGGATATGATAGCTTAGTAGCCTCTTCGATGTAATTAGATTTAACACCTGTAACATCAGTAATTAATAATCCTTCTCTTAAATATTCCTTATTCTCCTTAAGGAAATTTATGATATGGCTTGGATATAATCCTAGGATTACTAGATCTACTAAAGGTAAATAGTCCTTTGCATTTACGCTACCAGCCTTAATATATTTATGCTCGATAGCGAAATTAACAGGATCTATTCTATGGTTAACACCATATACCTCATATCCTAATTCACTTAATCTTTTTGCGTAGGCACCACCAATTAGGCCTAAACCAACTATAAGTACCTTCATATTACATCTTCTTATCAACGATAGGTGCAATTAGCTTAAGTTTCTTCATCATCGCATCAAATCTCTTTGGCTTAAGGCTTTGAGCTCCATCACATAATGCATGCTCAGGATCATTATGAACTTCAACGATAATACCATCAGCGCCTACTGCAAGTGCTGCTTGAGATAGGCCCTCAACCATATTCCATCTACCACCAGAATGTGATGGGTCAATAATTACAGGTAGGTGTGATAATTCCTTAACTGCTAATACTGCAGATATATCAAGTGTGTTTCTAGTATATCTTTCA
>JAEELU010000029.1 GCA_016282815.1 Acholeplasmatales bacterium | reverse complement strand
TGACATATATGATGCAGAATTAGCGTTCAGTGACAGCGCAAAGAAAAATATAAAAGTTGAAACTATTGCTAAAAATTTAAATGCCTTTTTCACACTAATCACCAACCCAGCACACATTTTATACATTATACCACATTTTTTTAAAAAAAAGAAATAATGATGAATCATTATCTCTTTTGTTATTATAATAATTTGCCTATCTTTAATTCCTTATTTTGGATTTTTTCCTCAAAGTCACTTAGCTTAAGTGGCTTACCAAATAAATAACCCTGTAATCTACCACAGCCAATTTTCTCTAGGAACTTAGCTTCCTCCTTAGTTTCAACACCCTCTGTTAGTGTCTGCATACCAAGTCTATCAGCTAATTGAACAATACAATCAATAATATATTTTGTTCTTGGATTTGTATCGAAATTAGTTAGGAATGTCATATCTATCTTAACAACATCAAATTGGAAATCCTTGATTACATTAAGTGATGAATAGCCTGAACCAAAATCATCAAGCCAAATATCATATCCTAATCTTTGAAGCTCTCCTACTGTTGCTTTAATCTTATCCAGATTATCTGCAAGTGCACTTTCTGTTATTTCTACATGAATATAATTTCTATCGATTTTATACTCTTTAACATTCTTTTCAAGCTCAGATACTACATCCATTAGCTCGAAATCAAGCCTTGAGAAATTAATTGAAATAGGAACGACAGGTCTTCCCTCATCGATAGCTCTTCTCATATTTGAGCATACAAATTGTATTACACCAGAATCAAGCTTATGAATTAATCTCGCTTCCTCTAAAACAGGAATGAAATCTGCAGGTGATAGGAAGCCATAATTAGGGTCAATCCATCTACATAGTGCTTCAGCTCCACATAGGCTATTTGATTTACTCCAAACAACTGGCTGATAATAAGCACATATCCATCCCTTAGCTATAGCCTCATCAATATGGTTAACAATATATTGACGCTTTCTTACCTTTTCATCCATCTTATCATCATATTCTAAGAATATAACCTCAGATTTTTTCTTTATCATACCACAGGCATATCTAGCCTTATCTATTGATCTTGCTGGATTATCATTAGGCTTTGGTCTATATCCGCCAACCTTTAATCTAATAAACAATCCCTCTGATATATCAGCTAATGATTTATTTAACGCTTCTATTTTACCCTCAAGACCTAATGTTTCAGTAAATACTACAAAGTGGTCATCTGATTGTCTTGAAGAAAATTCCGGACCAAATATCTTAATGATAATTCTCGCAACCTTCATTATGAATAGATCACCCTTATCAAAGCCTCTTTGATCATTAACAATTCTAAAATTAAATAAATTTATAAATAGATATATTTTATCCTTAGAGAATACTGGATTAATAAATTCATTAGTAACAATCTTATCGATTAAGAATCTTGTATTATGTATTTCAACTAAATGATCATATATTGCATCATGAATTAGCTTTTCATCCTTTTTAGCCTCGGTAACACGCTGCTGATAAATACTTATGGTTATTACTGTTAGAGAGATTAGAAAGGTAATATAATTAATCTCATCACCTTCTAGCCATATTCTTTTACTTACATCGTTATTACCTGGGTTATAATTCTTAAGCATAAATAGGAATGCTATAAATATAGATGTTAGCATTACTATTGAAATATAAGGTTTCCAAATTAGTAAGCACGCAACAAATACAATCATTGTTAGGAAGGTAGTTATCATCTTTGGCTTACTAGATGAAATATAATCTGAATAGCCAACCTTTATACCAAACAATAAGCATACTAAAGCGAAACAAATAATAACCGCAATAGATAATGCTGTATTATTTTTATCCTTTATTCTTCTATATAATGAATTACCTATTATGGACGCACCAAATAAAGGCATAGAGAAATATAGCAAGAATAATGTAATTATATTAACATTAGTTCCCTTAATATTACCTACCTGATTTTCAAGTATTAGCATTAGCGGCCATAATACACATAATGAGCCTAATATAATATTAGCAATAAAAAGATTATCAGACTCCTTCTTTCTCAGATGTATTATTCCAAATACCATCATAGCAACTGAACACATTATAAAAAGATAATACAATGATGTCATACCAAAAAATAGTGCTGTACTAGAAGCATAGCCATATTTTTCTGGTGTAGACCAATTCGGAACTATATATTCATTAAGCTGTCTAATAATCATCCATATCTCAAGTACAATAATAATAAAAGACATGTAAATACTACTCTTTATATTCGCATCATTAAGATATGTTCTTACATATTTAGAATTTCTTCTAAATCCCATAAGGTCTATAAAAAAATCCCAAGCTTTATTTACCTTGTTCATATTAAACCTTCTTTCAAACGAATCACCATATAGGATATTATATCACACAAGATAATAATATTAAATATAGCAAAACAAAAGAGTGGATTAACCACTCTTATAGTTTATTATTCTAATTCAGATGCTTGCTTTTCAGATTCATTAGAATCCTTCTTCTCAGCTTGTCCACCCTGATTAATAATCATTAGGAACACATAAACTAAGAATATGGCAATAAACATAAACATCATAAATATATCAGTTGCGATACCAATTCCACCAGCGCCTGTTAGAGTTACGATTGAAACGATAAAACCAATTCCAACACCGATTAATACTAGTATTTGACCAACCTGCTTCTCAAGCTTAGCAAACATAGGAAGTAATATTAATACTATACCTGCTATATCAAGTACAACTAATACCCAAGCCTTTGCAGAATCAAATCCCCAGAAGCACATAGAAATAAATGTCATAAGGAATTCCATTCCTAGAACACAAATTGCTGCTAAAGCACCATATTGATATTCTTCAGCTCCTCTAACATAATTTCTAATTGTTAGATATGAGAATATACCAAGAATTGCAGCGGCACCAACTAATAACACAACCTCAATGGCAAACCACCAATTTACTTTTGCTCCATTATTTGCATTGAAATTAGTCATAACAAGTATTCCTGTAATCACATAGAATAATGCAACAGTTGCGACTAATATACCAGCTACTAATGAAGTAATACTTACTGTTTTCTTATTCATAATAATCTTCTCCTTTTTTACGAAAATAATTATACAACAATAAAGCTTTCTAATTCAATAATAAATATTTTTATCCAAAGTATTTATTTATATCCTCTACAATATTACCATCTATCTTATTGTTTCTAGCCATATCCCTCATTATTTCAATTGAATCATTATGCCTAAAATCATCCTTATAGCTTCTTTTCTCTACTAATGCCTGATATATATCTATACAAGCAAGTAACCTGTCCTCAAATGATAAATCAGTACCGGATACATTTGATGTATAACCAGTACCATCAAGCTTTTCATGATGCCTTGATGCCCATCTAGTTATATCATCAATACCTGATATATTAGATAATATCATTTCAGTTGCTTTAGCATGGTTTTTAATATGCTCAAATTCCTCACTTGTTAATTTACCTGGCTTTTCTAATATATCGTTATTTATTATTAGCTTACCAATATCATGAAAGGCACCTGCAAAATAGAATCTAATTGCCTTATCATCATCAAAATTATAATATTTTGCCATCTTATAGCATTTATCAGCAACACCTAAGGAATGCCTTTTTGTTACCGAAGACTTATAATCTACTATATTTGCAAAGAATTCACAGATGTTTCTTATTTCCTGATCATTATAATCATGCTCATATGATTTTAAATGTAGTCTTAAATAAGGTACAGCACCCATTCTTTGTAAATCATATATATCCTCATATGATACTGATTTAATAAGAGTATCTACCATCTTAGTAGAAAATAGCTTACCCTCTAAATTCTTTATTTTAATAATTGCTTTATCAAATTCATCCTCACTCATTATTTTTAAATCAAATAATACATCCATCATATCAGCTATATGTATTATTTGTGCCATCTCGTTAACCTCATAATCCCTTTTATGAAGTGGACCAGAACCATCAGCGTTTTCGTGGTGGTATAATATTACATCCTTTACATCAGTTCTAAATGGTATTAGGCTTATATTCTTCTCACCTACTACATTATGCATAGGATGAGTTAAGAAGCCGTTTCTTAGCTTACTAGCCTCGCTATCATTTGCAATCGCATCATAATCATAAAGCTCTCCACCATTATATTCCTCTCTTACATATTCAGTAAAAGCATTATCATGTAATATAGCAAGTCCAACTAAATCATTTAGTTTATCATTATCATAATTTAAATATTTACCCATTAAATACGATATAAAAGCAACATGCTTACCATGCTCATTAGATATACCACCCATCTCATATTGCACTGTATCTAATGCAAATGATAAAGCAAACAATGTATCTGTTAAATTAAGCTTCATGATATCGACCACCTTTATATAATTATAACCCACTTCATGATTTTTAACAATAAAGAAAGGGCTAGTACAACTAGCCCCTTCTTCTCATTAATGTTCCTGTTATAAGCATAATTATAAATAATCCTAAATTAACTACTACTATTGTAGCTCCTACAGGCATATCTACATAATAATTTAATATAAGTCCAATTATAAAGCATATTACTGATGTAACAACACTTGTGATTACTACTCCCTTATATGTTTTAAATATCTGCTTTGCAGAAATAACTGGGAATAATATTAAGCTTGATACTAATAATGTTCCCATTACCTTCATACCTATTACAACAGTTAATGAGCATAATATAGATATTATAATACTATATAATTCTGTTTTAATACCTGTTGATTTAGAGAAATCCTCATCAAATGTAACACTGAATATTCTATTATAGAATAATACAAAGCTTCCTACTACAATCACTAATAGAATAATACTTAATATCATATCAGTATTTGATATACCATAAATACTACCATATAAATAGCTATTAATATCAATATTAACTCCACCAGTATGAATAATAATATATCCTATAGCAAGTGATGATGTAGCAAGTAATGCAATTAATGCATCACCATGTATCTTATTCTTTTCTGATAGCTTTAATATTAAGAATGAAGCAATCATTACAATAGGAATTGTTACTAAAAGTGGTGCCCAATTTAATGCTAAAGCGATAGCACATGCACCAAAGGCAACGTGAGATAAGCCATCACCAATCATTGATTTATTCTTTAATACCATATTTACACCAAGTAGGCTTGATGAAACAGCAATACATATACCAACAATAAATGCTTTAACGATAAAATCATAGCTAAACATATCAAATATACTAAGAATCATAACCGTATTCCTCCATATATTCTTCTGTTTTACCATAGAAATATCCATTTGATCTTAGCTCTAATACCTTATTACCGATAAATGAATCTCTATCTCTATCGACATCATGAGTAATCATAATAATAGTAATACCATGTCCCTCATTTAAATGCTTAAGTGTAGTATAAAATTCTGTTTTAGATTCCTGATCTAGATTATTACTAGGCTCATCTAGTATTAATAAATCAGATGTAGCACACAAGCTTCTTGCAAGTAATACCTTTTGTCTTTGACCACCTGATAGCTCAGAGAACTTTTTATTCTTTAAATTCTCAATATTTAATATCTTAAGTGCCTCATTGGCCTTTTCCTTATCCTTCTTATTATAAAATGGTCTAAATCCCATTTTATTAATTAAGCCTGATAATACTATCTCCATTACACTTGCAGGGAAATTTGAATCAACCTTCATCTCCTGTGGCATATATCCTACATGATTCTTTTTTATTTCATCATATACTACATTACCACTAATAGGCTTAATTATACCTAGTATTCCCTTTATAAGTGTAGATTTACCTGCACCATTAGATCCAATAACTAAAATAAAATCTCTTTTATTGACTGTAAAGGAAATATCATTTATTACTATTTGCTTTTCATAACCCAATACTAAATTATTAACATTTAATATTGCCATAAAAATCACCCTAACTTAATGCGGTTCTTAATACCTCAAGATTCTTCCTTAGCATTGTAACATAAGTTACACCTGCTTCAAAGTCATTTTTTGTAATATTATGCATTGAATATAATGTTTTAATATTAACCTTTTCACCATCGTAGCTATTATTTCTAATATCCTTATCAATTTCATTTGATAATGTATTAGCTATACTACCATTAGATAATTCAATAGTGAATATAGTATTAATCTTATTTTGTTCTACTACATTCTTTAATTCTATTATCTTTTCTGATGAGGCAGTACCATCAGTCGAGCAGCCACTTAAGGCTCCATATACCTTAATACCATAATGAGTACCAAAATACAGGAACGGATTTCTGTCCGCAACAACAATCATTTTCTTAGTTGATTTAGATACTAAATTTTTAATATCTAAATCTAGATTAGTCAAGTCTATTCTATAAGCCTCTGACATTGTATTAATATAATCCTTTAGATCAGGGAATAGATATGATAGCTCCTGGCCAATTACCTTAACGATACGCTCATAGTTAGTTGGATCAGTCCAAACATGCTCATCATATTCATCCTCTTCTCCTTCCTCTAAAAGAAGGCTATCCTCAAGTATTTCAAACATACTGATGATTTTAACACCCTTAGATTTTGCTTGAGCTACAATGTTTTCTGCCCATACATCTGATTCTCCACCAACATAAACAAACATCTTAGCACCTAAAATAGCACGAGTATCAGACATACTTAATTCATAATCATGAATTTCAGCTCCTGGCTTCATAATCATATTAACCTTAATATTTGTTTTATCTGTTACAGCACGAACAGCATCATATCCAACAAAATTAGATGTAACAACATCATATGTTTCATTGTTACTACAGCCTGATAGGCTAATTAATCCAAAAATAACTGCAATTAATAAAAATAATCTCTTCATTTTTCTCTCCTATAAATTAATAAATACACCCTTACATTTATCACATAAGCCTCTAATATACGTATTTTGAGGCTCTACAGTGAAATATAACTTATTCTTAATAAGCTTTAAAAAATCATTTGTTTCCTTATATCCTAAATGTGATACCTTACCACATTTAATGCATTCAAAATGAAAGTGAGCAAGGCAATCAGTATTTTCAACATATTGATACGTTGCACATTTACTATCAGCACCCTGATGTTTAAGAAGCTTTCCTTCCTTTTCTAGGTTATTTACGTTTCTATATATAGTAGCTAGATTAATATCAAATCCCAAAGCTATTATAGAATCATACATTTCTTTAATAGTAAATCTTTGATTCTTATGCCCCTTTAAATACTCAAGAATGTATTCTTTAGGCTTAGTATTATACTTATTTTGCATCAAATCACCCCAATTTGCAAACGATTTGCAAATTAATTATACTACTATTATTTTTTATTTCAAGATATATTTTATTAAAAAAGAAAAGTATGAGATAAACTCATACTAATCTTCATTTGCTTCTTCTATTTTTTTAGATTCCTTTAGCTCGTCAAACTTAACCTTCATAGTTGGATTACCTCTAGTAAGCTTCTTTACTGATAAATCCTGAGCCTTATCATTAGCTATTCTTAAATTTCTTTCTGAGCCTAATAGATTATCCCTAACCTTAGTTAAATGATCTATTGTTTTATCTATTTCCTTAATTGCATCCTGGAATTTATTAGATGCAAGCTCATAGTTCTTAGCGAAGCCCTGCTGGAAGCTAATTAAGCTATCCTCAAAATTAGTTATATCTACATTTTGGTTTTTAGCAATCATTAGCTCATTCTTGTACTTTTCAGCATTTAAGCTAGCATTTCTA
>JAEELU010000028.1 GCA_016282815.1 Acholeplasmatales bacterium | reverse complement strand
TAAAAGACAGGAGGCGATTTTATGACTAATTTTCAAGTCTATAGAAAAACATTATTGTTTTCTATTGTCGAATTTTTAATTGGGCTAGTAGCCCTAGCAATTCTAGTTGGTTGTTGTACAGCCGGATTCTTTATTATGAATAAATCAACTGACAGAGCGATAATTGGACTTGTTATCGGATTAGTAATAGGTATTATTTTAGTAGTACTAATTAATATTTTTATTACTAATAGAATTAAGGCTGCACAGATTGGTATGATGGCCAAGGGAGTTGTTGATGGTAAATTACCTGATAACATATTTAAGGAAGGCTTAGCTGAGGTTAGAGGTAGATTTGCTAAGCTAACATTATTCTTTATGGTTATGGGTGCTATCAAGGGTATGTTTAGACAGCTTGGTAGAGCAATCAATAGATTAGGAACTGCAGTTGGTGGACAGGTTGGAGATAGCGTCACATCAGTAATTGATTCTGCTATACAAACAGTAATTGGCTATTTAGCTGATTGTTGTCTTGGTTGGGTTATGTACAACAAGAAAAAGGGTGTTGCAGCAGCTGCCTGCGAGGGCGCAGTAATATTCTTTAAGCGTGGTAAAACATTAATTAAGAATATTGGTAGAATCTTTGGACTAGGCTTATTATCACTTGTAGTAATTGGTGGAGCACTATTTGGACTAGGCTACCTAATTTTAAAGAATTTCCCTAATATGTTTGCTACACTTGGAAATGAAATTCAGGAGATTGCAAATAGAAATGGTAGTACAGCTCCAGATTTCGTAACAAATCCAACATTATTAACAATTTATGTTGCAGCACTAGGTGCTATTATTATTTGGTCAATGATTCATTCATTATTAATTCGTCCATTTATTTTAGTTGGTGTACTTCGTAACTTCATGAAGGCAGGACTTGAGGAGAATATCTCTGAAAGTGATTTTGATACATTAGAGAGCAAATCTCCACGTTTTGCTAAAATGCGTAGGAGTATTAAAGCAAGCTAGTATTTATTAAGTTAATTTGGGAGTGTGATAATTAGATGGATAATGAATATTTATTTAAATATGCAGAAAAAAAGGCAAATACATTTAATTTATATTGCCTTCTAATTATCGCAGTTCTAGGATTAGTAGCTGAAATATTAAATGAGGTAGGCTTATTCACGTTAGATAAAACAGTAATGAGACTAACTATGATACAGCTTGCTATATATGCTAGTATCCCTGCACTTATTTTCTTTATTCACGATAAGCTATTAAAAAAGGATGAATCTGTATTAGTAAAGCCATTCTTTAGATGGGTTATAGTTATAGTTTCATTTATTAGTGTTATGGGATTATGTATATCTTTCTCATTCCATGGAACATTATTACTTGCTATACCACCTTTGATTGCGGCTCAATACAAAAACAATAAGGTATTAACTATATTTAGCTTTATAGGGTCACTTTTTATGGTAGATATAGCAATATTTGGTTCTTTACTACTTGGACAATATGATGCCAATTTATTGAAGCCACTTACTGAGGCTGAGGCTTCAGTTTTAGAAAATAGAGTTAATCTATTAACGGCGAAAAGAATAACGGAAATCGTATTCCATTATGTAGTACCTAATATGCTTGCATTAGCGGCTATTGATTTCATTGGATTATCAATAATCAAAAGAACAACTGAAATGATCGATGTTCAAATTGATTTAAGTAATAAAGTTAATGCTGAAATAGTAGCCAAAACTCATATGCAAAATGGTGTAATTGAGCATTTGGCTGATATTATTGAATCTCGTGATTTAGAAACAGGAGAGCACATTAAAAGAACTAAAATGTATGTATCCATATTAGTTAATAGAATGAAGGATATGGATAAATATAAGGATTATTTAACACCTAAAATGTGTGAATATATCATTAATGCTGCCCCACTACATGATATCGGTAAAATTGCAGTAAGTGATTTAATATTATGTAAGCCTGGTAAATTAACTGATGAGGAATTTGAGAAGATGAAGATTCATACAGTTAAGGGTGGAGAAATCATTAATAACATTCTTAATGAATTAGGCGATAAGGAATTCCTAGAAATTGCTTATCAGGTTGCGGTATCACACCATGAGAAATGGAATGGTAAGGGATATCCATACGGCATTAAGGAGGAGGAAATTCCACTTCCTGGACGTATAATGGCTGTTGCGGATGTATTTGATGCGTTAGTTGCTAAAAGAGTCTACAAGGAGCCTATGCCTATCGATAAGGCGATTAATATTATTATTGAAGATTCAGGAACGCACTTTGACCCTAGTATTGTTGAGGTTTTCCAAGAGGTATTAGAGGACTTTAAGTCTGCCGCTACACAGGAGCTATAATTAATTATATTAATTAAGTATAATTGACATTTGAAATAAAAGTAATTAAAATTAATGTTATAGATTACTTTACTCTTAAGGGGAGGTTTATAAATGAAAAGATTAGTAACAAGAAGCGATTTTGATGGTTTAGCATGTGCAATGATTCTAAAGGAATTAAATTTAATAGACGATATAAAATTTGTTCACCCAAAGGATGTACAGGAT
>JAEELU010000027.1 GCA_016282815.1 Acholeplasmatales bacterium | reverse complement strand
TGTTGATTATGAGAAGTTATTGGATTTTGTGGAAAAATCTTTAACTGATGATGAAATAAATGAAATTAAAGCTGAATATGAAAAACAAAAGAGCATAATAGAGCCTGTAAATAAGCCTTTAGAGCCTTATGTTCAAAATATCATTGCCGATATGGATAATATTAAGGGAATCGATAATGATATAAAGGAGATATCTACAAAATATCTAAATTATTTAAAAGATGAAATTGTAGAAAAAAAGAATAACTTTGTAGAAAAATCAATAGAAAGAGTATCTAAGAAAAGAGGAATTATTGCTCATCAAAATTTTGTTGAGTGGGCAAATAAAGAGGGCTTTGATGGTAATGAGTTAATAAAATTTGATTCTAATGGTTATCGTACATTTGATGTTGAAAATACAGATAGTAAAACAGAAAATGATTTATTTAAGCCTTTCCTTAAGATGGAGACTAAGTACTCTAATGAATTTAAGAATAAGATTCTTAATTTAAAGAAACTTGTTGATTCAAAAGGAATTACAAAGGAAAGCCAGGCTGGTGAAACAGCTTTTAAGGAATATGCATTTATGGCATATTTTAAGCAGGTTGGTAAAATCAATCAGCTTGTTGATAACCATTTAAAGCTTGAAACTGATAATGAAAAATTAGCTAATTTATATAATATTAGTGGTGAAGCACAAAAGCTTCAAACTATCTGTAAGAATTATGATGAGGTATTAGATTATATCAAGGCTAATTTTGATATTAATGAGGTTGCCCTAAATGATAATATATATTCAGGTAGAAAAACAGAATTTAAGGGTAATTTAGCCAATTTTAAATCAAGCCTACCTGAAAGATGGGATAATGAAAATGCCCCATATGGTGTTATATTAAATGGATTTTTACAGCTAGTTAAGGTTACTGAGGAATTAAATGTATCATTAGAGGAGTTTTTAGATAATCCAGTACAGATTTATATGAATGGTGCAATTAAAAAATTAAATTCTCTTTCTGATTCTGCTTCCATAAAGATAAATGAAGCCCCTTTAGGAAAAAGAATAGCATCAGTTTTAGCAGAGGATTCTCGTAGATTTGTTCCAATGAAACAATATGATATGCTAAGCCGTGGTATGGAATTTTTATATAACCAATGTGAAGAGAACGAGCAAGCATATGCTAATATAAATATTGTTCAAATAACAAAATCTTATGTTAAGCATTTATATATAAGTAATGAAAAGCTATTTGGTGATTCAAATAATCCTAATATTCAATCATTAAAGAATTTATTTGCTTTTGGAAATAAATACGATAATTTATATAAGCTATCAACTGAATATCCAGAAAATTACGATGAGAAGGGTGTTTTGGCAAATACTTATGATAATGAGATAAAGGCAAAGGCAAATACTAATCCTTTAACTGAATATCGTAATTTAATGCAAACCATAAAGGATACACTTATTGGTATTAATGATTTATATAAACAGAACAGTAATGTAGAAATATGGTTATCATCAGCTGTTATCCTTCATTCAGCTAAGGAATATTATAAGGATTATTTATTAACTAATAATATTAATCCTTTAAGCATAACTGATGTAAAGGCTAGACAAGAGGTATTAGATTTCTTAAAGGATCCTGTTGTTGCATTAAAGAATTATTATAATCATCCAGAAGAATTGTTTATTCAAGAAGAGGGTACTCCTTATGTTCATAATTTCAAAGAATTAGCAGAGAGTTATAAAGATATATGTATTGATGATGTAACTAATGATTCAGTTGAATTATTTGATAGTCAATTAAAATCTAATTTAAAGGGTACTGCATTAGCTAATAAGGAGTTTGATGAGGTATTAGACAATATTAAGGGTGGATATTGGGAAAGAAAATTTGATACAACATCAAAGGAATTTAAGGCGGTTACTGATTCGTTCAAAAATGCTCGTGATAAGAACTCTAATGGTTATGGTGATTTATCTATGACTAAAGTGTATGCTCAAAAATATATTGAGCATAAGCTACCTGAGGGTAAAACGTTTGATAGTCTAAAATTAAACGAGCAAAAAAGAGTTACATTCTGTAGAGCTATTATTAGAACATGTGATTCTGTAGAAAAGGCTAAAAAAGAAGTATATGATGAAAGAAAAGCAGCTGCAGAAATTAAAGCACAACAAGATGAACAAAAGCATATTACTAATTCAACTAAAAATCAAAAGGAAAGAGCTCAAATATTAGAGAATTCACATAAGCTTCTTAAGTTAAAGAAAATAGAACTTATAGAAGTAGCACCTAAGAAGGAAGAAGAAAAGGTGATTAATTTTGAGGACCAAATTAAAAAAGATGTTAATGATCCGGTTGTTGATAAGAATATGATAGAAAACAATAATGAAGTTATTAACATCGATAATGAATTAGAAAAGAAATAAAGTCCAAGCATTTTAAGACTTTCATAAGTCATAAAAAGCTCCTTTCGTACACTAATAAAAATCAGTCTCATTTGAGGTTCCAAAACAGTATAATTAATCCTATAAAACTATATAAAGCTTCTAATTTAATAGAACAAAAATAAAAGGCATGAGTTCATGCCTTTTACTTTACTATTTAATTATATACTTACTCAGAGACCGGGAATCCAGCAGCCTTTGCTGCAGCGATAGAACCAGTGTAAGCAGCGTTGTTATGGAATCCTGTCTTTGGATTTTCTGAGAATCCTTCTGCAAATCTTACCATAACTGCAATATTCTCATGTACGAATTTATCTGCCTCATCGATGCTT
>JAEELU010000026.1 GCA_016282815.1 Acholeplasmatales bacterium | reverse complement strand
TGGAACAATAGCTATACCTCTAGTATTAAATATGTATGAGCTTCTTCCATTCTGGCATACATTCTTTACAAGCCTAGGCTTCTCAGTAGTAAATAGTGGCTTCTCTTCTGATAAGATTTATCAGCTAGGTCAGCATACTATTCCATCAGATACAGTATGCTATCCTGCAAAGCTTGCTCATGGACATATCGAAAAATTAATAAATGATGGATATGATACAATCTTCTATCCATGTATGAGCTATAATATCGATGAGAATCTAGGAGATAATCACTACAACTGCCCTATCGTTGCTTACTACCCACAAAACATATTAAACAATGTAGGAAAAATAAAGGATGTCAAATTCATTCCTGACTTCGTTCCACTTGATGATAAGAAGCAATTTGCTATAAAAATGAAGGTTATTTTAGATAAATACTTCAAAGGAATTAAAAAGAGTGAAATAGAAAAGGCTACTGTCCTAGCTTATGATGAATATGCTAAATACCTATCTGATATTCGTTCTTTAGGTCAAAAGTATATCGATGAAGCAAGAAAGCTTGGTCAAGAGATTATCGTACTATCAGGTAGACCATATCATCAGGATCCACAGGTTAACCATGGTATCGATAAGCTAATCGCTTCAATGGGTGCAACTGTTATCAGTGAGGAATCAATTTCTCATTTAACTAATAAATTCCAGGTTGGTGTATTAAATCAATGGACTTATCATTCAAGATTATATTCTGCGGCTAAATACTGTACACACGAAAAGGATATGAACCTAGTTCAGCTAGTATCATTCGGTTGTGGTGTTGATGCAGTAACTACTGATGAATGTAAGGCTATATTAGAATCAAAGGGTAAAATATATACTCAAATTAAGATTGATGAAATAACAAATCTTGGTGCTGTTAAAATTAGATTAAGAAGCTTATTTGCAGCGCTTAAGCAAAAAAAGGAGGATTAATATGGTTGATGATGAAATAAAGGAATATCCAAAATTTAAGCAATCAATGGTTAAAACTCATACAATATTAATTCCTTCTATGCTTGATATCCATATGGAGCTAATGGAAGCTGTTCTTCTTCAGCGTGGATATAAATGTGAAATAATGCGTAACCAAGGACCTGAGGTAGTTGAGGAAGGCTTAAAATATGTTCATAATGACACATGCTATCCTGCACTATTAGTAATTGGTCAATTTATTGATAACCTAAATCATAGAGATGATACACATAATGTTGTATTATTAATAACTCAAACAGGTGGAGGCTGTAGAGCATCTAATTATCTACATCTATTAAGAAAAGCTCTAGTTAAGGCAGGCTATGGTTATATTCCTGTTGTTTCACTTAATGCCTCAAATCTAGAAAAGGATTCAGGCTTTAAGCCAACACTTACAGATTTATTAAAGCTTGTTGCGGCTATCACATACGGTGATGAGCTAATGTATTTATTCAATAAATGCCGTTCATACGAAAAAACAAAGGGTGTTGCTACTACACTTAAGGATTCTTGGATTAAGAAAATAACTGATCAATTCGCTGAGGGTAAGGGTACTAAGCTTTCTCAGGTTAAGAAAAACCTAAATGATATGGCAAAGGATTTTGATAATCTAGATTTAGATTTATCACACAAAAAGCCAAAGGTTGGTATTGTTGGTGAAATCTACATTAAATATGCTTCACTTGGTAATAACCACCTAGAGGATTTCCTAGTTAGCCAGGATGCTGAGGTAATGGTACCTGGATTATATGGATTTGCATTATATACTATTTGGAATTCAATATATGATAGAGAAATCTATGGTAGATCACTAAAGAGTGCAATAGTTGCTAAATTCCTTCTTCGCTTCCTTCGTAGAAGAGAAAAGGCTATGATTGAATCTATGAATAATACTAAATTTACTCCTATGAATTATTTTGATCATACTAAGGATTTATCAGAGGGTGTTCTTCACCATGGCACTAAGATGGGTGAGGGCTGGCTATTAACTGCAGAAATGATGGAGCTAATCGAGGAAGGATACGAAAATATCGTATGTGCTCAACCATTTGGATGCCTTCCAAATCATATTTGTGGTAAGGGTGTTATGAAGAAAATTAAATCAATTCATAAGGATGCTAATATCGTAGCTATCGATTATGACCCAAGTGCTACAAAGGTTAATCAGGAAAACAGAATAAAGCTTATGCTTGCTATCGCAAGAGAGCGTATTAAGGATGAAGAAAAGGCCGAACTATAAAAGTTCGACCTTCTTTTTTTATCCTAATTTCTTAATTTCGCTGAATAGTAATTCAGTTTCGATAGATTGTCCAAACATTTCTGTTAATACAACAACCTTTTCCTTATCAGAGATAACATTAACGATATCGAATTCACGATCCTTGAATGCACCGCTAACAACGATAATCTTATCTCCAACATTGAATTCAAGCTTAGGCTTAACAATTAATCCAAGCTTATTTAAAATACCATCCATCTCATCCTTAGGTACTGGAACTGGCTTAGTACCACCACCTGAAGAGCCAAGGAAGCCTGTAACCTTTGGTGTATTACGAACCATAAACCAAAGATCCTCGTCCATTTCTCCTTCAACTTCCATCTCAACGAATACATAACCAGGGAATAGCTTGTTAACCTTTTGCTTCTTATTTCCCTTCTTATCTACTACCTCAACTGTTTCCTCTGGAATCAATACCTGATAAATCATATCAGACATGTTCATAGATTCCTTTCTTCTTTCCAAATCCTGCTTTACAGAATTCTCATATCCTGAATAAGTTGTAACAATATACCATCTTTTCATAGCTCTTATACCTCTTATCTAAAAATTAGCATAAATAATTCTGCCATTAATGTATCATATAAAATGAATAATCCAGTAAAGATTATTAAGAATAAGAATACACGAATTGAGTTTGCTGCAAACTTTGGTAATGTTAACCAAGTTATCTTCTTAAACTCTGGGAATGCAGGCTTAAAGAATGGATATAATGCATATAATATACCAAGTCCTGCGATACCTACTAAAATACCAGCAAATAATGTAGGATTAGCACCAATTAGTGGGAAATCCTCTCTTACAACTAAAGAGCCATTTAGGATTAATAATCCTAATAATAATACGATAATAGAAACACCTAGGAATAACCAGTTTTCCCATTTATGCTCTTCCTTTAGGTATTCACCAATACGGTAAAAACCCATACGTTCTTTCTTTTCTTGCTTCTTTTCAATTTGCTTACGAATTTTTTCTTCTACATCACTTTTTACTGTAGTTTCTTCTTCGTTTTTAGCTTCTACCTTTTCTTCGTTATTCATGATGATCCTTTCCAACAAATTACTTTGTTTCCTTATGAATTGTATACTTATTGCATATAGGACAGAATTTCTTTAATTCTAATCTTTCAGCACTTTTTTGAGGATTCTTTGTAGTTGTGTAATTTCTAGATAAGCATTCTTCACAAATTAAAATTACCTTTACTCTCATAGTACCTCTCCTATAATTAATCGAAAATAAAAAACCTTTTTTAAGGCCGTTTATATTTTAACAAACCAACTATAAATAGTCAATATATTTTTTAAGATAGGCAAGTATTCCATCCCTTTTTCTTACAAGCTTAATATAATGAATATTATACTTTTCTGATATGTTTAATAATGACATACTTCCACAGAAATAATCTGTTAGTAATATCATCGCGATACGATCATTCTTATAATGCTTTTTGTATAAAGGAATATACACCGCATTAGGAAGCTTATTTCTATCATCTATTGATTCCTTAAAGGGAAAGCTTGGCTTATAATAATCAAGGCATAGCTCCTTAAATAGCTTCCTACTTAATGCAGCATTAAAATATGCATAAAAATTAACACCAACATCAAAGGAATAATTCTTTATACAAGTATTTAATACCATTCTTCCCTCCTGAATAAGATCATATGCCTTATCACCATAGGGATATCTACTATGTACCTTTATTTCTATTAGGCATTCATACTTTTTAAACAATACTCTGAATGCACTATATTCACCCTCACGTATTAAATATATTAATTCATAATCATTATAATTAACAAACACTAATCCTCATTTGCCATTAAATCATGTAAAACAATTCCTGAGCTTACTGATGCATTTAAGCTATTAACATGTCCCTTCATTGGTATCTTGATTAAGAAATCACTCAAATTAACCAATGTCTTTGACATACCAAAACCCTCAGATCCAATAATTATAGCAAGATTAAGTGACTTATCTATTTCAGATGCAAGCTTATCACCCTTAGCATCAGTACCACATACCCAATAGCCTAAATCCTTTAATCTAGATACAGTAGTATTTAAGCTATTAACATACATAATTTTTGTATATTCAATAGCACCAGTAGAAACATGTGCAGCAGTTTCATTTACACTTACGCTTCTATTCTTTGGTAATATTACTAAATCATAGCCAAAGGCATCTACACTTCTTAGAATAGCACCTAAATTATGGGGATCCTGAATACCATCAAGTATTAATACTCTACCCTTTTCCTTTGGTAAATTACTTAAATACTCCTCATCTAGTATTTCATAATTCTCCCTATAGGCAGCATATCCCTGATTTTGGAATGGGAATTCTACATCCAGCTTCTTCTTTGATAAAATAGTATATTTATATCCTCTATCCTTAAGAATATTAATAATATTTTTATCACTTTTTATTATATCTTCACTTAAAAATACCATGCTCATACTACTATTAGCCATAATAGCAGCATAGACACAGTTCTTACCATAAATTTTTATCATAATCATTACTCCATGCTCGTAAATAATTATACCATAAATTTTACAATTTATGAAAATAATAATTTTTATCAAAAAAATGATATGAAATCTCATACCATTTTATTTGTTACTCTTTCTTTCGCTTAATATTCTTTGATATACATCATAATATAAATCTATTCTTTTTATACCAGTTATATCATCTAAATATTTCTTTAATTCTTCATCACTATTGATATAATCAACAATTACTGGGTTATATCTTGTTCCCTTAGATTCATTTAATTCTTCAAGTAATGTATTGAAATTCTTACCTGTTGTGTAATTTCTACCTAATATATCTGTTGCAGCATCAGTTGAATCAGCTATAGATATTAGATCTATTGCAAATTTATATGGTGAATTAAGATTATTAAATGACATTGGGTATCCACCCTTACCATCATATGTTCTATGATGTCCTAGCATAACATCATAATATTCATTGAATGATTCATCATTGTTTAATAAAACCTTAGATTTTTCTGGATGTAATTTAATATATTTAAATTCAGTATCAGTAAGCTTTCTATTTTGTAAATTAATAACACCAACAGTTAAGCATTTACCTAAATCATGATAATAAGCTGCCTTTGATATATAATTTAGTATCTTTTCCTTAGTATCATATCCTAATTTAATTAAATCATCAAAATAATGGATATCCCTATTTATCATTCCTTTTGCTATAGCTACAGATATCCTTTCTACCATAATACTATGAATATAGGTAATAGGCTGTCTTCTTAATACTAGCTTAGTAAGAAGATCTTCCTTTTGTTCAAATGTTTTACAGAATGATAATAAGTTTTTAAATAAATCTGCAGATATATCATCAAAATAGCTTGTGAATTCCTTATATGGAACACTATCAATATAATCTAATAATGAATAACCTATTTTATATAAATACTTATATTTCTTATCCTCATCAATAACATTATTATTTTTTAATAAATCAAATAATATAGTAGCTATATCATTACAAATACAATACTCATTTAAATTATCATCTGTTCCATCATATTTTAAACCATCACCAAAATATTTAATGAATAAATTATATAAGCTATCTACAAGTGACTCTAAATTGATTTCACCTAAATAATAGCTTTTTGCTAGAGAAATTAACTCTTTTTCGTTTTCATCTATATCATAATTAGATAATATTTCATCTGCAATTTTAAAATACTCATCCTTTTGATCACTATTTAGAAAATAGTAAAAGCCTGTTATCATCATATCATTTATATATGATATTTCATCAGCTATTTCTTCGTTATCCTTATCGATAGATTGAACTAAATCACTATTATAAAATGATATAGCATCCTTGTAATATCCTATTATATTCTTTCGATAATCATTCATTAAATCAGGAATAGGACCAGTTAAATTATAATAAGCAAGGAAAACACTTCTTCTAGATGTAGGAGTAAGCTCCTTATACTTTTCCTTTAGCTTTAACACCTTAAGATATTTATCGACTGGGTTTACATTATCAGATGAAATATCCATTCTAAGGAAGAATTCCATTTCCTCTAATGCACCTAAATTATATAGCTGGATTAAATTATTATAGTTTCCTTTTTTCTCATAGAATTCTATAAGCCTATTAATTATATCAATATTTATAGATGCATCATGAATTTCATTTTCCTTAAATTCTTTAATTAAATTCATGAGCATTAAGGCAGTTTCAGAATCAAAATCCTCCTTTAGAATTTTATGAATTAATAAGATGTTTTCTTCATTTTCCTTAAACATTTCACGAATGGCACGTGATCTATCTAGGAGGTTCTTCTTCCAATCATTATAATCCTCAAGCAAGAATAAAGAATCGTTATAGTCACTATAAGCGATCATATTTTTTATATATGAATTTTTAAAGCTTTGTATTATTTCTTTATTCTTCATATTAATCATTCCTTTAGATAATTTTAGCACAAAAATAGCAAAAAAAAAGAGCAATACAATTAAGTATTACTCAGACTGTTAATCAATGGCGCCCGTTGTAGGACTCGAACCTACGACACCTTGATTAACAGTCAAGTGCTCTAACCAACTGAGCTAAACAGGCGTAATTCAAGAGAATAAGCCTGGCGACTACCTACTCTCGCACATAGTACTACCATCGGCGTG
>JAEELU010000025.1 GCA_016282815.1 Acholeplasmatales bacterium | reverse complement strand
TTTTCAGTTAAGCATCCACCTGATGGACCACCAGTTTGAATAGCTTTGAACTTCTTATCATTAGGGATACCACCACCGATATCATAAACTAATGTTCTTAAAGTTGTTCCCATAGGAACCTCAACTAAACCAACGTTATTAATCTTTCCACCTAAAGCAAATACCTTAGTACCTGCAGATGTAGGTGTACCCATTTCGCTGAACTTAGCTGCACCAACTCTAATAACATATGGAACAGTTGCTAAAGTTTCAACGTTGTTAACACATGTAGGCTTACCCCATAGACCCTTTACAGCAGGGAATGGTGGTCTTGGTCTAGGCATACCACGCTTACCTTCAATAGAATTTAATAAGGCAGTTTCCTCACCACATACGAAAGCACCAGCACCTAATCTTAGGTGAGCTCTAAATGAGAACTTAGTTCCTAAAATGTTATCACCTAATAGGCCAGCCTCTTCCATAACCTTAATAGCCTTCTCTAATCTTTCAACAGCGATAGGATATTCAGCTCTTACATAGAAATAACCTTCAGTTGCACCAAAGGCATAACCAGCAATCATCATACCTTCGATAACATTGAATGGGTTACCCTCAAGGATAGATCTATCCATGAAAGCACCTGGATCTCCTTCATCACCATTACATACGATATATTTTTGATCAGCATCTACGTTAGCTGCGAATTGCCATTTTCTTCCTGTAGGGAAGCCGGCACCACCTCTACCTCTTAAGCCTGATGCTAATACTTCATTTATTACTTGTTGAGGAGTCATTTCTGTTAAGACCTTTCTTAAAGCCTTAAATCCGTCATATCCTAATGACTCTTCTAGATTTGTTGGATCAATAATTGAACAACCATGTAGAGCAACTCTAACCTGCTTCTTATAGAAGTTGATATCCTCTTGCTTTACAACCTTCTCATGAGATTGAGGATCTACATATAATAGGTCTTCTAGTATTTCCTTTGTTTCAATACTATCAACGATTCTCTTTGCATCTGCAACCTTTACAGCTCTATAAAGAGTATCGTCTGGTAAAACCTTAACGAAAGGGCCTTGTGAACAGAATCCGAAGCAGCCAACAAAGTTAACCTCGATTTTATCCTGTAATCCCTTCTCCTTTATGTAGTTTACTAATTCACCTTTAATATCTTCGCTACTATTAGCTAAACATCCAGTACCACCACAAACACAAAGAGTTACCTTCTTATTCTTACCATCTAGCTTAGAGCTAAACTTCTTTGTACTGCTAGCAATAATGTTATCAAGGTCTTTAACTGTAACAATCTTTTCCATTATGCATTAGCCTCCATTGCTTGATATTCTTTAACAATCTTATCTACATCTGGAGCTGTAACCTTTGGATATACCTTTCCATTAATAGAGATAGCTGGAGCAAGTGCACATGCACCGATGCATCTCAATGCAGATAATGTGAATAAACCATCAGCAGTTGTCTCGCCTGGTTTAATGTGTAAAAGCTCAGCAAATTTATCAATAACCTGCTGTGAACCCTTTACGTAGCATGCAGTACCAAGACAAACACCGATTACGTATTTGCCCTTTGGCTTTAAACTAAAGAAACTGTAGAATGTAACAACTCCATAGATTTCTGCAACTGGAATGTCAATTTCTCTAGACACTATTTCTTGAACGTCAAGTGGAATATATCCAAATTCGTTTTGAATAGCTGATAATATAGGCATTAGAGGTGTTGGTTCGTTTTTGTAAGTATTACAAATCTCAACAATCTTCTTGTATGCCCCTTCCTGTATTTTACCCATTTTTAACCCCCTCGTAAAATTACATCATTTTAATAAAGTGTCAAAATATATATTATATTCGTACTTTTACCTATCTAGAATTATAACATTGTTTATATTGAAAATGAAAGCACTATCAAGCATGTTTTTGTCCGAATAAAACGCTTACATATCAATTGTGAAAGAGTTTTCCGTAAACGTTATAGTTTTTTTGACAAAAATGGATAAAAGTTAGTTTTATTTAACTTAAAATAACTAAAATAGCATAAAAAACTACAACCCTTTATGATTGTAGATAAATAACAATTAATTATACAAAATCATCCGAGTTATAAACGCAAATTCGGACGCAAAATTTTGCGTTTGCTTCTATTCCAGACAAAAGCTTATTTTAAGGCATAAAAAAATGGTTCTTAAGAACCATATTATTATTTATTGGAGCCACAGAACGGAATCGAACCGTCATCATATGCATGGCAAGCATAGGTACTAACCGTTGTACTACTGCGGCATTTTCAACGTGCACATTTATTATATCAAAATAAAATTATAATGCAAGAAGTTTTTATAAAAAATTTAAGGGCTAGTTTCCTAGCCCTAATTTATTATATTGCGTATACTCCATCCTTGAAGATTTGTACTGTCTTTCCATCATATGTTTCAGCAACTATTGATAGGTCACTTGAGCCAATCATGAAGTCAACATGCATAATTGATGTATTTAAATCTACTGCCTTTAATTCCTCAGGAGTTTTATTTTGGTAATCTCTAATGCATTCATTAAATGCTCTACCTATTGCAAGGTGACAGCAAGCATTCTCATCATATAATGTTGAATAGAATAATAGGCCTGTCTTATTGATTGGTGAATCAAATGGAACGAATGCTACCTCACCAAAGCGTGACGCACCCTCATCTACAGCTATAAGGCTTTCTAAAACCTTCTTCTCCTCTGGCTTATTAGAAATAACCTCGTAAATCTTACCATCCTTAAATTTAAATCCAAAGTCAGATACTACATTACCAAATACAGATAAAGGCTTTGTTGCATAAACAACACCATTAGCTGAATATTTATTAGGTGATGTAAAGCATTCCTCTGTTGGCATATTTGGATTATAAACTACACCTGATAATGTTGATTCATCACCAGCTCCAAACATTACCTCCTCTGGAAGCTCAATTGTGAAGTCTGTACCATTAGATGATTTATATGTAAGCTTCTTAATATGTAAATCATTTAATTGCTTCTTCTTATTTCTTAGGAATGCATTATGCTCCTCCCAATTCTTAATTGGGTCACCATTAATTCTTGTTACCTCTAGGATTGCATCCCATAGCTTAGACATAGCTTGCTCTGTTGATAGATTAGGGAATACCTTCTTAGCCCAAGCCTCACCAGGAATACCAGCTATACACCACTGATGCTTATTATCCATTATCTCTCTATACTTCATTACGATAGGACCCTTCATGGCTCTAACATCTGCAATCTTCTTTTGGTCGATACCAGCAAGTACATCTGGATCTGATGAATCAATATAGATTGTTGCAGGTAAAGCCTCGCTATCATGCTTTAGCTTCTCCTCCTGATATGCCAGCATCTCACCTAAAACCTCAGTCTTTTCATACTTATATGCTAGCTTTACAACATCATCGCTTGTCCATTCTACTCTAACTCTTTTAGCCTTTGCCTCATAGCACTCCTCAACAAGGTATTTAACAAAATAATTATCATTAACATTAGCTGTAATTACAACCTCTTGTCCCTTTTGTACATTCGCACCAATTCTCACTATGACCTTAGCATAGCCCTTTAAAACACTTTCGTTCATTATTTTTTCCTCTCCTCTAAGTATTTTTCTATTTCGTCTGGATTCTTTAATATTTGAGGTGATAGCCATCTTGCGCCATCCTCAGTAATTAAAACGTCATCCTCGATTCTTATTCCGATGTTTTCCTCTTCGATATATAAGCCTGGCTCATTAGAAATTACGCATCCTGGCTTTAATGGACCATAATCACATAAATCATGGCAATCGATACCAATATGATGAGATACACTATGATAATAGTATTTGAATACCTCTTCCTTAGTACCATCCTTAATTAAGCCAATTCTCTTTAATTCCTTTTGATAATACTCTACTAATATTCTATTTAAATCTCTAACAGTTATACCTGGCTTAGCATTATCAAATACAAGCTTTTGTCCCTTTAATACGATATCATAGATTTCTCTTTGTCTTGGAGTAAATTTACCGCTTATTGGGAATGTTCTTGATATATCACTACAATATAGATTTAAGCTACAGCCTAAATCAAATAATATTAAATCACCATTTTTAGCCTTACAGTTATTGTCCTGATAATGTAGGCAGCATGAATTCTTACCACTTGCAGCAATAGTTGCGAAGGCATAGCCTGTTGCTCCATTATATTTTATTGATTGATCAAAATAAGATTCAAGCTGATATTCATATGCTTCACCTAAATGGTCAAGTATATTTAATATACCCTTATTTGTTATTTCAATAGCCTTCTCCATTTCAGCTATCTCAATTGGGTCCTTAATAGTTCTTGCTGTTTCGAATAGCTTTCTGCCATTTAATATATTAACATAAGGGAATCTTTCCTTTAATCTTTGAGCAAATAGCTCATCCTCACCAAGTGCCTTATTCATCTTCTTTGGCTCAATATCTAAATAAACCTTACTGAAGTTTGCAAGATAGCTAAATAAAATACGTTCAAAGTCATCAACATATCTAACATCCATAATGCCAGACATTTCTTTTATTTGATCTGCACTATATGGGGCTCCCACCCATTTAGCCTCTAGCTCATTATATGGCATAATGAACATCATTTCATGCTCCTTAGTACCTTTAATAAGCATAACAATATTTCTAAATTCAAATACACCAGTTAAATAAAAATAGTTTCTATTTACATCATATTTATCATTTGTAATAGGATCATCAACTAATCTTCTTGAAAAAGAAATTAAAATTGAATCATTTTCCATTAAAGATAATAGCTTCTTTCTATTCTTTACGAATAACTCTTTATCCATTTTCCTCTCTCCTTTTTATGCTGTAGCAAGCTTTTTCTTCTTTGCCTTATCCTTGATTTCTTCCTTTAGAGATTCAACCATTTCACGCTCTGTCTCATTCTCTTTTGCATCATCTAATACAATATCATCTAAAATATCCTGTAAATGATATTCCCTCTTTAGATATCTCTTTGTTTGGAAGCCGATTAATACAGTAAGTGATGAATTAATAACACCCTGAGCGACAGAATCAATGATTGTTCCAACGGCATTACCTAAAAATGGAATTCCTTCAAGTGCTGCACCGCCAAATTTACTCATAGCTGTTGCCATACTGCCTGTAGCATTACCTACACCATAGGCAATTAACGCATCCGCAATTACAGTCCTATAAATTTTAGCAAGCTTAGCATCTGATGGTCTATAGCCATATAGGAATACTAAATCCTTAATTAAGCTCAAATTATATGCAACAACAAATAATGTATCAATCTTTTCTGATTGAGATAGAGCTGTTGTAACACCAACCTTAAATGCATGATCTCTAATCATCTTATTTCCGGCTATTCTAACATCCTTATCATAAATTGCTGTTAAGCAGTTTTTAGTTTCCTTATCGTTCTTCATTTGTCTTGCAATCGCAAGCTTACCAATAAGCTCATCACTATACCAGCTAACACCCTCAGTATTAGCCTTAAGCTCAATCATCTTATCAGCTATTTTATTTCTTAGCTCCCTATTATATATTTGTGCCTCTTTAGCATTTCTTGCATCTACATTAGTAATAAATGGCTTTGTCTTAGTAATCTTTACTAATGGAACAATATAAACAAATATATAAACTAATACTGCGATAGGAATACCTGCATATCCTGCAATCTGATGGATATCAAATAGCTTCATTACTACTAGGAATAACGCAACGAATACTATTATACCTATTGCTGCAGCGAAAATAAATAGAAATGTTCTTGCTGCTTTAACATTTTCAGGTCTAGAATATTTCTTTTGATATTCCTCTAATGTCATCTTTTGTTCTTCATTTTTACTCATTAAGATACCTCCTTATAGCACTCTTAATATTACACACTTTAAATATAGCTGCTCATCAGAATTTAATAATGCTGGATGATCAGGTGCTTGAATTCTAAAATCTAGGAATTGGATTTTTCTTTTAGCATCTAATGATGCTTCCTTAATCATTTCAAGGAATAAATCTGGTGTCATATGCTGGCTACATGAGAAGGTTAATAAATAGCCACCTGATTTAATAATCTTCATAGCCTGCATATTTATTTCCTTATAGCCTCTATAGGCCTTTTTTAATGATTCCTTATTCTTTGAAAATGCTGGTGGGTCAAGAATAATAACTGAATACTTATCCTTAATTCCCTCGCTATGTAAATAATCAAATACATCAACACATTTAGCCTCTAGCTGATTAAAATTATTCATCTTAGCATTTATCATTATTTCATCACAGGCTCTTTGTGATATATCACATGCATCTACATGCTTAGCACCATATTTACAGGCATGAAGTGCAAATCCACCAACATTTGAGAATGCATCTAATACCACCTGATCCTTTGCATATAGCCTTAATATATCTCTATTTAGCTTTTGATCTAAGAAATAGCCTGTTTTTTGGCCGTTTTCGATATCAACGATAAATCTTATGCCATCCTCTTCAACCTCAACTCTAGGGTCAAATTTACCATATAGGAAGCCTTTTGTTTGTTCTAATCCTTCCTTTTCTCTTACTGGCATATCTGATCTTTCATAAATACCCTTGCATTTAGTTTCCTCAACTAATATATCAACGATATCCTTCTTTATTTTATCCATACCTAATGACATAAATTGAACAGATAAATAATCACCATATTTATCTACAACAAGCCCAGGTAGGAAATCAGCCTCAGAGAATATTAATCTTGTTGCACTCCAACCAAGATTCCTTCTATGCTCTAAAGCATACTTAATTCTTTTTCTAAAGAATTCCTTATCTATTACCTCATTCTCGTCTAATGATAATATTCTTACCATTATCTTTGATGATGTATTTAAGAATCCGTAAGCAACGAATCTATTATCAATAGTATATACACTACATACACTACCATTTTCTATATTACCTAAGAAATTATTAACCTCATTATTAAATACCCAAGGATATCCATTTAATATATTAATTTCTTCATTTTTATTTAATATAACCTTTAACATAACTCACCTTAAACAAAGTAAAAAGCATTAATGAATAATGCATTTTTACGTTATCTTTTCTTTTCAATATAGCTTAAATATTCTAATGCCTTAGCAGTTAATACCTCTAAATTAAAATATTTAAGAATTGCTCTATATAATTCCTCACCAGATAAATTATAGGATCTAGCTAAATTAACTAGCTCCTGGTAAGGTATATCATATATTAATCTATCGGAATTGATTCTTAAATAATCAATATCGAATTCACCAGTTCTTGGCCAAATTACGATATCAAATATATCCTCATAATATTGAAAGCCAAGCTTATTTACTCTATCCATAATTATATCTAATGCTTTACCACTTATCTTCTTTACATCAAATGCTTCTCTTAATCTAGATTTCAATGTGTTTAAAGTAAGAGGTGCCTCTGTCTCAATGATATTTGCTAGATTTTTATCTAGTATTGCAATAGTATGAATATCGTTTGCGTACATATTATCCAATGTAATATGTATTAGGTTCTCACATCTTTCATAATTAATTGTTTTCATATCGAATTCCGTCCTTTAATAATAGTTTATCATTAATAATGATAATTAACAATAAAATTCAATCATATAATTTCACATAATTTTTAAATAATTCTACAATAATTATTATATAAAATATAAGTGTCTTAAATAGATAAGATAGAAAGGAGCCAATCCCATAATATAGAAGCTTATCTCATATTAATCTTTTCTCCCAAATGTAAACACTATTAAAAATTTTCGATAAGCTTCCTATAAATAATCCTCAAGCTACCTTTTGTAGTTTGGGGATTATTATTTGGCTTTCCTAATAACATTTTTTCACATAAAATGTTTATATTTATACAATATTTATTGTATAAAATAGAGATGTCTTAAATAAGACACAATTTCATTTTTCCTTTTTTATATATAGATAATAAAAGAAGCTTTAGATTTGATTCTCTAAAGCTTTTTTTGTTAATTCTTTGGTTTGATTACTTCCATACCACCCATATATGGTCTTAAAGCAACTGGAATAGTTACAGAGCCATCCTCTTTATAATTATTCTCAATTACAGCTATTAAGCCTCTAGGTGTAGCAAGTACTGTATTATTTAATGTATGAACTAAATAAGTACCAGCTTCATTTCTTGTTCTAATACCTAATCTTCTTGCTTGAGCATCACCAAGTGTTGAGCATGAGCCAACCTCGAAGTACTTCTTTTGTCTTGGGCTCCAAGCCTCGATATCACATGACTTAACCTTTAAATCAGCTAAATCACCTGAGCAGCATTCAAGTGTTCTAACAGGAACATCCATGCTTCTAAAGAACTCTACTGTGAATGACCACATCTTATTGTACCACTCCATAGAATCCTCAGGCTTACAAATAACGATCATTTCCTGCTTTTCGAATTGGTGAACACGGTAAATACCACGTTCCTCAATTCCGTGAGCACCTACTTCCTTTCTGAAGCAAGGTGAATATGATGTTAATGTTAAAGGTAATTCATTCTCCTTAATAATTTGGTTTTTGAATCTACCAATCATTGAGTGCTCAGATGTACCAATTAGGTATAAATCCTCACCCTCGATTTTATACATCATATTTTCCATTTCAGAGAAGCTCATAACACCATTAACAACATCAGAGTGAATCATAAATGGTGGAATACAATATGTAAAGCCCTTATTAATCATAAAGTCTCTAGCATATGAAAGCATAGCACTATGTAATCTTGCGATATCGCCAACTAAATAATAGAAGCCGTTACCACTTGTTCTACCTGAAGCTTCCTTATCTAGACCATTGAATCTAGCAATGATATCGGCATGATAAGGTATTTCATAGTTTGGAACTACTGGCTCACCAAATTTTTCATTTTCTACATTCTCTGTATCATTCTTGCCGATAGGTACACTCTTATCAATAATGTTAGGAATAACTAGCATCTTCTTTGTTAAATCAGCTTGTAATTCCTCAAGAAGTGGATCTATTTCAGCAATTCTCTGATTGTTCTTATTTACTGTATTTTTAATTTCATTAGCTTCATCAATTTTCTTTTCTCTCATTAATTGACCAATCTTTTTAGATAGCTCATTACGAGATGCTCTAAGAGTCTCTCCCTCTTGCTTAAGCTCTCTTATTTTCTTATCTAAAGCAATAACATCATCAACCAAAGGAAGCTTTTCGTCCTGATATTTATTTTTAATATTTTGCTTAACAATTTCTGGATTTTCACGAATAAATTTAATATCTAGCATTGTAAAATCACCCTCACTTTACACAAAAGTAATTATAACATAATAAAGTTAAAATTCAATTTTAATTAAATTAAAATTTTACTAATGCGTATAATTTCTTACCACGTCTAATAACGATAAATCTATTTTCAATAGCCTTATCAGCTGTACATACAAATTCAGTATCAGTAACCTTATCACCATTTACTAATACAGCACCATTCTTAATGAACTCACGTGCTTCTCTTTTTGATGTAGCAAGTCTAGCCTCGATTAGTGTATCAACTAAAGAATTTCCACCAGCTACAGATGGTAAATCATTGAAGCCCATTTCGATTTCATCAGCAGTTAAATTCTTAATGTTACCACTGAATAGTGCCTCACTAATCTTAATTGCTTCATCGTAAGCCTCCTTACCATGAATAAATGTAATAACCTCTCTTGCTAAAGCCTTGTGTGCCTCTCTTAGATGAGGAGCTTCAGCATTCTTCTTTTCTAATTCAAGAATTTCCTCCTTAGAAAGGAATGTTAAGAACTTAAGGTAATCGATAACCTTTGAATCCTCTGAATTGATAAAGAATTGGTACATTTCATATGGTGATGTTTTCTTTGCATCTAGCCATACTGCCTTACCATTAGTCTTACCAAATTTAGTACCATCAGACTTAGTTAAAAGTGGCATAGTGAATCCATATACCTCTTTACCTTCCTTACGACGTACTAAATCGATGCCTGCAGTGATATTACCCCATTGGTCTTGTCCTGCAACCTGCATAGTAACGTTCTTTTTCTTGTTTAGGTACCAGAAGTCTAATGCTTGTAAAATCATATAAGAGAATTCAGTAAATGTAATACCTGAATCTAAACGTCTAGCAACGATATC
>JAEELU010000024.1 GCA_016282815.1 Acholeplasmatales bacterium | reverse complement strand
AATCCAATAAATATTGTTGCGGCAAAGAACAATACTATAAATAATAATTTAACAAATATTTCCATACGCTTTAGTTCTCAATCTGGATTTGTACAAGTGATTTACCAATGTACTTTTCCCTTAATTTTGGTTTTTCAATTTTTCCTGTAGCGTTTCTTGGTACAGGTGCGATAACAATCTTCTTTGGACGCTTATATCTAGGAAGGTCAAATGTGAATTGTTCTATTTCCTCAACAGTTAAATCTACTCCATCCTTTGGTTCTACTATCGCAAAGGCAATCTCGCCTAATCTTTCATCAGGTAAGCCTATAACAGCAACGTCCTTAACCTTATCATGCTTTCTAATGAAGTCTTCTATTTGAACTGGATATAAGTTCTCACCACCAGTGATAATTACATCCTTCTTTCTGTCAACTAGATAAATGAAGCCATCCTTATCGCGCTTAGCCATATCACCTGTATATAGCCAGCCATCCTTTAATACCTCATCTGTCGCTTCCTTATTCTTGTAGTAGCAAACCATTACACCAGGACCCTTAACACAAAGCTCACCAACCTCTTCAGGCTCAGTGACCTCCTTGTCTCCGTCCATGATTTTTACTTCCCACATGTATCCTGCTTTTCCGATTGCACCAACATGGTCAGTATTTTCAACACCTAAATGTACACAACCAGGTCCGATAGACTCTGATAGACCATAGTTAGTATCATATTTATGATGAGGGAATACCTTTAGCCATCTTTGAACAAGTGATGGTGGAACTGGCTGAGCACCAATATGCATTAATCTCCACTGACCTAATGTATAATGCTCAAGCTTAATATCCTTACGCTCAATCGCGTCTAATATATCCTGTGCCCAAGGTACTAATAGCCATACTATTGTACATTTTTCCTCACTTACAGCACTTAATATCCATTCAGGCTTAATACCCTTTAGAATTACTGCCTTTGATGCAGATATTAGGCTTCCAAACCAGTGCATTTTAGCACCAGTATGATAAAGTGGTGGAATACATAGGAATACATCGTTTTTCTCTTGAAAATGGTGCTTTTGTTCCCACATACAAGATGAAATTAATGCCTTATGTAAATGTAGTATTGCCTTAGGGAATCCTGTAGTACCACTAGAGAAATATATTGCAGCCTCATCAGTTTCATCAAGCTTTATTTCAATCTTATCAGTTGAATAAGTATTGATTAGATTATTATAGTGATCAGCGAATGGCACATATGCATCACCAACAAATATTAATGTTTTAACAAGTGGTGTATGATCAGCTATTGGCTCAACTCTACCAATAAATTCTGGACCAAATACTAATGCGTTACAATCTGCTAAATCAAGACAATACTTAATTTCATCAGATGTATATCTATAATTCATAGGTACAGCAAGTGCACCAAGCTTTAATATACCAAAATAGATTGGTAGCCACTCTAATGAATTCATTAAAAGAATGGCAACCTTATTTCCTCTTTTGATACCCTTATCCTTTAATAGATTGGCAAATCTATTTGCAGTATCATCAAATTCCTTCCAGGTAATACTTCTTCTATATTCACTCGCAAGTGTTGGCTCTACTAGTGAATATTCTCTCCAAGTCTTATATTTCTCTGGAACAATTTGAGGATTTAATTCTACTAAGCATTCCTCGTTAGGATAATTCTTAGCATTTCTTTCTAATAAATCAACAATTGTCATTTTACTCTCCTAGCATTTTAATAATAATTATTTAAAAGTATTGCTTCTACCTTTTCGATATTAGAAGTCTTTAATATTGCTTCAGCACCTAGATTATTCTTACCGATAAAAACATATAGATAATCAATTTCTATGTTGTTATCAGCTAGAAGCTGTAAAAGCTCATTTAAGCCATTTGGCTTATCAGGAACTACAACACTAATAACATCAGTTAGCTTTGCTGTATATCCTTCATTCTTAACTAAATCTAATGCTTTAGCTCCATCATCAACTATTAGTCTTAAAATACCAAAATCAGTTGAATCAGCAATTTGAAGTGAACGAATATTAATATTGTTACTTCCTAATAGCTTAGCAATATTAGCTACTGCACCTGCCTTATTTTCAATAAAAACTGAAAGTTGCTTTACGACCATTTTATTCACCTCACACAAGCTTTCTATTATCTATTACTCTTTTTGCTTTGCCTTCACTTCTTGTAATTGAATTTGGGTTAACAAGCTGAACCTTAGCTCCGATACCTAATACACTTCTTAATCTATCAACTAATGTCTTTTGTAGCTTTTCAATTGAAGCCATATCATCAGCGAATAGATCAGGAGCCATTTCTACATAAATATCTAATGTATCTGTATTATTAACTCTATCAACAACAATTTGATAATTAGCTGTAATACCACTTGAGCAGTATTGTAATAATACCTCTTCGATTTGAGATGGGAATACGTTAACACCTCTAATGATTAACATATCATCAGAACGTCCCATTGGCTTACTTAATCTAACGAATGTTCTTCCACATTTACATTTAGCCTCCTTGATATAGCCTAAATCTCTTGTTCTATATCTAAGAAGTGGAGCACCCTCTCTATCGATTGTAGTAAATACTAGCTCACCAACCTTACCGTCTCCAGTAATTGGCTCTAATGTCTTAGGGTCAATTATTTCTAATATAAAATGATCCTCATTAATATGCATACCCTGTTGCTCAGAGCATTCGAATGCAACACCAGGACCAACAATTTCAGTTAATCCATAAATGTCATATGCCTTAATATGAAGCTTTTCTTCTATTTGCTTTCTCATTTCCTCAGTCCAAGGCTCAGCTCCAAAGATACCAGCCTTTAGTTTTAGCTTATCAACAACGCCCATCTTTTCAGCTGTTTCAGCTAAATACATAGCATATGATGGAGTACAAGCAAGTATAGTTGCATTAAAATCAATCATAGTCTCTATTTGACGTTCTGTATTTCCTGCTGAAATAGGAATTACTGTTAAGCCAAGCTTTTCAGCACCATAATGAAGACCAAAGCCTCCAGTGAATAAACCATATCCATAGGCAACCTGAACTATATCATCCTTTGTAGCACCAATTGATGTTAGCATACGTGCTGTACAATCAGCCCACATTTCTAGATCGTTTTTAGTATAGCCTACTACTATTCTTTTACCTGTAGTACCACTTGATGCGTGTAATTCTACTATATCAGATAGAGGTCTAGCAAATAAACCATATGGATAATAATCTCTTAAATCACTTTTATACGAGAATGGAAGCTTATGTAAATCCTCTAGTCCTCTAATATCACTAGGCTTAACTCCAGCCTCATCCATTCTTTTTCTATAGCATTCCACATTGTCATAAACGTATTTAACCTGATTAACAAGCTTTTGACTTTGTAAATCAGTTAAATCCTTTCTTGGCATGCATTCAAAATCCTTTTGATAATACATATTAATAATCTCCTAAATTACTTTAAATTATATCCTAAATCAAATGCCTTTAAATTTACATCTATAAGCTTTGAAGGAACAATCTTCTTTAATATTTCAATCCATTTTTCGTACTTGATATTAGTACTCTTTGCAAGTACACCGATTAATACAACGTTAACTGTTTTAATATTACCAGCCTCACCTGCAAGCTTTAATGCCTCTACGCATTCTAGGTTTACTACCTTCTCAAGCTTTTCTTTAATATTCTTAGGATATTCCATAGCACCTGTAATAACAGGCATAGGGTTCATCATTTGATTATTAACAATGATTTTTCCATCCTTCTTAAGATAAGGTAATGCTCTATATGCCTCTAGCATTTCAAATGCTAGGATGATATCAGCCTCTCCCTTGTCGATAATTGGTGAATAAACCTTATCACCAAATTTAACGTAAGTAACTACTGAACCACCTCTTTGGCTCATACCATGAACCTCAGATACCTTAACATCATAGCCTTCCTCAATTACTATATTACCAATAATTCTTGAGGCTAAAAGTGTACCTTGTCCACCTACACCAACGATCATAATATTCATAATTACTCACCAACCTTTACTATAGCGTCAAATGGACATACATTCATACATAATCCACATCCATTGCACTGATTCTTATCAATAATAACATTTCCATCTACAACTGAAATTGCAGGACAACCAAGCTTCATACACATCTTACACTTCTTACACTTATCAGAAACCTCGCACTTACCAATGTATTTAACTCCCTTTAGTAATGCACAAGGTCTTTGAGCGATAATTACTGAAACCTCATCAGCCTCAACCTCTGCCTTAACAACATTTTCAAAATTCTTAACATCAAATGGATCAGCTACTACTATTCTCTTAACACCAACTGCTTCAGCAAGCTTGATTAAATTAACCTGAGTAGTGTCCTCCATTCTAATTGTCTTACCAGTAGTAGGATTTTGTTGATGTCCTGTCATACCAGTAATAGAGTTATCAAGGATAATAATTGTATTAGCACCCTTGTTGTATACAATATCAATTAAGCCTGTAATACCTGAATGGATAAATGTTGAATCACCGATTACAGAAACAAGCTTCTTATTAAATTCCTTACCACGTGCCTTAGCCATACCAAAGCCTGCAGATACAGAAGCACCCATACAAATAGTTGAATCAACTGATTGAAGTGGAGCTACAGCACCAAGCGTATAGCAGCCTATATCACCAGATACAGTTAATCCTAGCTT
>JAEELU010000161.1 GCA_016282815.1 Acholeplasmatales bacterium | reverse complement strand
TTAATTTATTCATTGGATTATCGACAGGAAGTGTTATCTCTGTTTTAGATTCTCATAAAGGATGTAATATATAGTACCTGTTGGAATTGCCACCAAAGGACATTTCTATAATATTAGATATCTTACAAATGCCGTAAGTTGTGTACATAACGACATCATCGATATTAAACATGTTAAACCTCCTTTCATCGATTTTACTCAATGTTAACACAATTATAGCATATTTTTAATTCGATTTCAAATTTTATTCGTTTTAATTGTATAAAATTTAAAATCTTTTATGATAAAAAGCATTTTTTCTTTGTGCTATTATATAATTATGTTATAATTATAAATAGATTTTTGTAATGAGAGGTAAAATGAAAATGAATTTGAAAAATTATATTGCAAGTGTACCTGGTTTTCCTAAAGAAGGAATTATATTTAGAGATATAACTCCATTACTTCAGGATGGTGAAGCTTTTAAATATGCGATAAAGAAATTATCTGAATATGCTAAATCAAAGGGTGCTACAGTTGTAGTAGGACCTGAGGCTAGAGGATTTATGTTTGGCTGTCCTGTAGCTAATGAATTAGGTTTAGGCTTCGTACCAGTTAGAAAGCCTGGTAAGCTTCCTAGAGAGGTATTATCAGTTGATTATACTCTTGAGTATGGTGTTAATACATTATGTATTCACAAGGATGCTTTAAAAAAAGGCGATAAGGTTGTTATAGTTGATGACCTACTTGCAACTGGTGGTACTGCACTTGCTGCTGCTAAGCTTGCTGAGTCTGCAGGAGCTGAGGTAGTAGGCTTTGCATTTATCATTGACCTTGTTGATTTAAAGGGTAAGAATTTATTAAAGAAGTACGATGTTTTCGCTTTAATGGAATTTGAAGGAGAATAATTAATAGCTTAATAGTCTTTTGAAAGGAGGGTATAGTATGACATCATATTCTAAATTAGAAGATTTATTGAATTTAACAAAGGAATATATTCATAATGAGGATTCTACTAAGAAGATTGTTCATGCCTATGAGGTTGCAGAGAAAATGCATAATGGACAATTTAGAAAAAGTGGAGAGCCTTATATTATTCACCCTCTAAATGTTGCTTGTATCTTAGCATCATTACATGTAGGTCCTGATACAATTTGTGCTGGATTATTACATGATGTTGTTGAGGATACATCAATGACAAAGGAAGAATTAGCTAGTGAGTTTGGTGAGGATATAGCTGAGCTAGTCGATGGTGTAACTAAGGTAGGTCAGCTAAAATTTGTATCCCTAGAGGAAAAGCAGGTTGAGAATCATCAGCATATGCTTTTAGCGATGGCTAAGGATATTAGAGTTATAGTTGTTAAGCTTGCTGATAGATTACACAACATAAGAACACTTGGCTCACTTAATAGTGAAAAGCAGGTTAGAATTGCTAAGGAAACCTTAGAAATTTATGCACCTCTTGCTCATAAGCTCGGTATCTTCCGTATTAAGGCAGAGCTTGAAGATACAGCACTTAAGTATGTTGAACCTGCATATTATAATAAAATTTTAGGCCAAATAAAATCTGAGGATTCTGTTCGTATGCAAAATGTAGATCATACGATAGATGAAATTAAAAAGCTATTAGATGAAAGTGGCCTTAAGAATTATAGAATTAAGGGTAGAATTAAAAATATCTATAGTATCTATAAGAAGATGGTTAATCAAAATAAGGATTTTAAGGATATTTATGATATTCTTGCCATCAGAGTAATAGTAGATAGCATTGGAGAATGCTATCAGGTATTAGGTATAATTCACTCTCATTACACACCGGTTCCAAAAAGATTTAAGGATTATATTGCAGTACCTAAGCCTAATATGTATCAATCATTACATACAACTGTTATAAGTAATGATGGATTTACATTCGAGGTTCAAATAAGAACTGAGGATATGGATAGGGTAGCCGAATATGGTATCGCTGCTCACTGGGCATATAAAGAAGGAGTAGAGTACTCTAAGGAAAGAGAGCAATTTGAAATTGCTCAAAAGCTAAAATGGTATGGAGACTTACTAAAGTTTTCTGAGGAAGAAAAATCTGATGATGCTAAGGACTATGTAGAAACAGTAAAAGAGGATTTATTAAATACAAACGTATATGTATATACACCTCAGGGAGAGGTAATAGATTTACCTGTAGGTGCTACTCCACTTGATTTCGCATATAAGATTCATACTAACATTGGTAATAAAACTGTAGGAGCTATGGTAAATAACCATATCGTTCCACTTGATTATGAATTACAAACAGGAGATATTATCTCCATTAAGACAAATAAGAATTCCTTTGGACCAAGTGAAAACTGGCTAAAGATTGCTAAAACAACACATGCTAAGCACAAGATAAAGAGCTTCTTGAATAAGCAAAATAGAGATATACTTGTTCTTCATGGTAAGGAGCTGGTTGATGAGGAATTCCATCAGAATAAGATTATAAGCTACGAGCTAACTGATGTTTTTGCTAAAGAAAATTTTACAAAGAATAATATAAATAATCTTGATGAATTATATTTAGAGGTTGGTAAGGGTAACCTATCACCTAAAACAGTTTTATCTAAATTTACTGGTGACGATCAAAATAAGCTTGAGGAAGCATTTAATCGTCAGATGGAAAGAAATCAAAGAATATTAACTACTAACAGTGATACAGGTGTAGTAGTTGAGGGATTAACAAATCCTCAGCTTAAGCTTGGTAGCTGCTGTAACCCTATACCTGGTGATGAAATAATCGGCTATGTTACAAAGGGTAATGGTATTGTTGTACACCATTTGAATTGTAAGAATGCTAAAACATTCCAAAAGGAAAGAATTATTCCACTTAAATGGGCAACTAACCCAGGTAGAAAATATCCAGTAAGTATTAAGATAGAGGCTACATCTAATATGAATTTATTAGTTGAAATAATGAATACTGTATCAGCCTCAAATATGTCTATACTTGCAATAAATGCCAATAGCTCATCAGTTGTTTCTACAATTGTTAAGCTTAAGGTAATGTGTAATAATCTCTTAGATTTAGAAAAGATGATTATTAACCTTAAAAAGGTAAAATATATTTACAATATAGAAAGAGAAAATCTATGAGAGTTGTTGTACAAAGGGTAGCCCACGCAAGCTGTAGGGTGAATAATGAAATAACAGGAAAAATAGATAATGGAATATTATTATTTATAGGCTTTAAAAAGGGTGAAACAAAGGAAGATTTTCCTAAGGTGATTAGAAAGCTTCAGGGCCTACGTATATTCGAGGATGAGAATGGTAAGATGAATAAATCAATAGTTGATACTAATGGTTCATTCCTAGCTATATCTCAATTCACATTATATGGATCTGTAGCTCATGGAATGAGACCATCATTTACTGAAGCCCTAGATTATAATATTGCAGAGGAATATTATTTAGATTTTGTCGAAGAATTAAGAAAAACTGGAATTAAAGTAGAATGTGGTATCTTTGGTGCCGACATGAAAATAGAATTATTAAATGATGGTCCAGTAACTATACTAATAGATAGCGAGGAGTTGTAATATGAAGCCATACATTTTTAATGGTAGTGAATTCAACGATCTTAATAGCCTAGCATTAGCCTATAAGGAAAACTTTGATTTAGGTGTACAGGATATTTATCAAAATCCTAAGAAGCTTGTCAAATTCCTTAAGGAAAGAACTAACAACAAGGATAGAGTTAAGAATCTTGTTGATATTTTAGCTTTATCTAAATATAAGAATAATGCTCTAACATTTGTTATTTATGATTTCCTAGATATAAAGGAAGTAGTAATTAACGGTGAGACTATTACATTCGATGAATTAATTGGAATAGTAAAAAGAAATCCAAATGTTGAAAACAACATTATTTTCGCTTTTATTGAGGATCATGGTATTACAAGATGCTATGAAAGAATGGACCCAACAAATAAATGCTTTAGAGATATGTATTTTGTTGAAAGATATTTTGATCATGAATTTACATATAAGTATCTATCAACATTATTTGAATTTGAGTATAAGGAATCTTTCGAGGCTAAGGTTAAATCTATAATTATTGAAAAAGAGGAATGCTTTAGAAGAGCCACTAAGCTTATGAAGACTGATGAATTCATGCTATGGATATCACGTAAGTATGGATTTAAGGAGGCTATTAAAATAGCTAATGAAAAGAACCCAGTATTCTATTCATTAAAGCTTTTAAAGAGTGAGATAGATGAGGATGAATTAACAAAGATAGTTAGTGATTCATTCTTCTGGTGGCTATATGATAATTTTGATAAATATGAATATACAAAAAAGGCTGTATTAATTCAAAAAAAGCTTATTGATATTAAGAAGGAATATTCTGGATATCTACAAAGAATTGAAAAGAAGGATATCAACAAGGTATCATTTGATAATTTAATGGATATTTCTAGAAGCCTTTACTTATCATATTTAGATTTTGTTTATTATTTCAAGGATGGTAGTATCCAGGTTAATAAGAAGCTTGAACCAAGAAAGTATATCTTCGATAAGCCATATTGCTATACATATATCACTGAAGATTTCATGAAGGGTAAGGTTATTAAGCTTTACGCTAAGCCTGTTGATGATGATGACAATCCAACTACTGTAGTAGTTAATAGTGCTAATATTAATGATGAGTATAACGAAAAGCCTATTGAAGTAGGACCAGATAATGATGATGAAATCTTCTTTAGACAAATTAAATCAATTAAGTCTAATACAAGATTTGCTACATATACAGCATTAGTTGGCTTCCTAGCAATTGCTTTATTTGCTATAGGTATTGCAATTAACAATATTGAATTTGATGCTAAATTCCAGGATATTAAGGAATCATTTGCCTTATTAAATATTATCCTTGGTATAGCATTTGGTGTATTTGCCTTAGGCATGGGTATTACTGTTATCGTATTTGAAAATAAGAGAAATGATGCATTAAATGATTATAAATTCTTCCTAAATGCTAATACGAAGGATTATATTACACTTCAGCAGGAAGAAAGATATTACATGGTTAAAACTAACCTTGATAGAGTAAAGGCTAAAATATTAAGTAGAAAGAAGCTATTAACTGCAATACTTGGTGCGACTTTAGGTCTTGCAATGTCAATTATCGCAGTGGTATTAGTAGCACTTGGATTAAATTTCCTTAAGCCAGGTAAGTTTACAGAAGGCTTTGGCAAATTCTATGTTAAGCTATTAGTATTTGGTGTACCTGCATTACTTGGATTCCTATTTGGTTTATTAAGAAGAAAAAATCCAGTTTTGGTTATCTTTTATACTTTAGCTATATTAGGCTTTGTATTCGCTATGATATTCGTTTTATAGGAGATTAAATAATGAAATTATTTATGATTTCACTTGGCTGTAGTAAAAACAAGGTTGATAGTGAAATGATTTTAGGTGCGTTAGGTAAAGGTGTTGAATTAATCGATGACCCTAATGATGCTGATTTAATATTAATAAATACATGTGCGTTTATCGAATCTGCACGTAAGGAAGCAATAGATACTATTTTAGAATATTCTGATTATAAAAAGAAGGACTCTAAAATGGTTGTTTGTGGCTGCCTATCACAAAGATACAAGGATGAGCTAGTTAAGCTATTACCAGAGGTTGATAGATTTATTACTATCGATGAATATAAGGATGTAAAGAAGATTATATCAGATGTAATGAATTCAAGATTTGTATTTGATGGTGAATTTGATTCATTGTCAAGAATCAATACTGAACCTAATTATATGAGATATATTAAGATATCTGATGGCTGCTTAAATAGATGTGCATTCTGTGCTATTCCTCTTATAAGAGGAAAGCTTAAATCAAGAGAGATAGATGATATCGTAGCTGAGGTTAAAAAGGCTGTATCTGAAGGAGCATATGAGATTAATTTAATATCACAGGATACTACTAAATATGGCTATGATTTAACTAAGAGATTAATGCTTGTAGAGCTATTAAGAGAGCTTGTAAAAATAGAAGGTAATTTTAAGATTAGATTATTATATCTATATCCTGAGGTTGTTACAGATGAGCTAATTGATTTTATCAAGGATAATGATAAGATGATGCATTATTTTGACATACCTATTCAGCATTCTGAGGATAAGATACTTAAGGCTATGTATCGTAGAAGCAATAAGGAGCTAATCGTTAATTTATTCCATAAGATTAGAAGCCTAATTCCTGATGCGATTATTAGAACTACTATGATAGTAGGCTTCCCATATGAGGAAGAGGAGGATGTAGATAATCTAATTGAATTTATCAAGGATATTAAATTCGATAGATTAGGTGCATTTACATTCTCATTAGAGGAGGGCACTAAGGCCTGTGAATACCCTAATGTTATCTCTAATGATACTAAGAATAGAAGGTATGAAAGGCTAATGGCTGAGCAGGCTAAGATAGCCTTAGAATTAAACACTAAGAGATTAAATACTATAATAGATGGTTGCTTCATCACAGGATATGATGAGGAATCATTTATGTATACAGCAAGATCAGATGAATACGCTCCTGATGATATAGATGGTTGTATTTATGTAGCTTCAATTAAGGAGCTTGAGCTTGGTGAGAGAATATCTGTTAAGATACTTGATTGTGATGAATATTCTTTAACTGGCGAAGCAGTTTTTGAAAATTAATGTGGAGGTATTGTAATGGAGAATGTAGAAGATTTAGTAGTTAATATTTTAATGGAAAAGGAGTATCATATCGCCTTTGCGGAATCAATTACTGGTGGCCTATGTGCTGCAAAGCTGATAAATGTTCCTAACGCATCAAGGGTATTAAATGAATCATTTGTTACATATTCAAATGAGGCAAAAATGAAATACCTTAACGTTAGTAAGCAAACTATCGATTTATATGGTGTTGTAAGTGAGGATGTTGCTTATGAGATGGCACTTGGTGTATGTGAGGCTACAGGAGCAGAGGTAGGAGTAGGCGTAACTGGTATTGCAGGACCCTCAACTGATGGTAATGTTCCTATCGGTAATGTTTGCTTCGGAGTATGTGTAAATGGTGTAGTTACAACACAAATTATTTCATTTAAGGATATCGGAAGAAATAATGTAAGAAAGGCTGCTGCTGATTACGCATTTGAGATGCTTTTAAGCATATTAAAGTGATAATATGAATAGAAAGATTTTATTTAATTCATTACAGTATTTTATTAATGTTGCTACTATAGTAGCAATAATAACATTATTAATCATTTTTAAAACAGATGTTTTAGGGTATTATATTACCCTTTGGATATTGATGGGTGTATCAATATTAAACATAATTTTAGTAGGCTTTAAGGAGTACTTTATTAAGGAATATAGCTCATTAAAATTCACATTAGTATTACATGCTACATACTGTGTATTAAACTGTGGAGCATATTATTTAGTTAAATATGTTGGTGGCTATGAAAAATTCTTTTATTTGTACTGGCTATTATCATATTTAGGTACTGCAATTATTATAGGTGTATTCGTATTTCTTAATTACAAATTCAAGGATGATAAGCCTAAATTTAAGGTTAATAACAATGCTTAAAATTCGCCATTTATATGGCGTTTTTTTATTGTCATAAAGCATAGAATAAGCTTATTTAATTATTATAAATAATTACTTTAAAACCGCTTTTATTTCAACTTTTGAAAATTCTCTATAAAATTTGTAAATAATGTGTTAAAATGTTATAAGTGTATTTATGTAGTAAAGGTGGAGATTTTATTATGAGTGAATATAAACATATTGAAATTGAAAAGAAATGGCAAAAATACTGGGAGGATAATCAGACATTCAAGACTGATTTATGGGATTTCTCTAAGCCTAAGTTTTATGCATTAGACATGTTCCCATATCCATCTGGAGTTGGTCTTCATGCTGGACATCCTGAGGGATATACTGCAACTGATATCGTTTCGAGAATGAAAAGGATGCAGGGCTATAATGTATTACACCCAATGGGATATGACTCATTCGGACTTCCTGCAGAGCAATATGCTATTTCAACTGGAAACAATCCAAATGGATTCACACAAAAGAATATAGAGACATTTACAAAGCAGCTTAAGGAGCTAGGCTTTGATTATGATTGGGATAAATGTATTGCAACATCTGACCCAAGCTTCTATCATTGGACACAATGGATTTTTAAGAATCTATACAATGATGGATATGCAAAATATATCGATATGCCAGTTAACTGGTGTGAGGAGCTAGGCTGTGTATTATCAAATGATGAGGTTATCGATGGTAAGAGTGAGCGTGGTGGTTATCCTGTTATCAGAAAGAACATGAAGCAATGGGTTATCGATCAGCCAGCATTCGCAGAAAAGCTACTTGATGGCTTAAATGAAATTGATTGGCCTGAATCAACAAAGGAAATGCAGAGAAACTGGATTGGTAAATCTACTGGTGTTGAGGTAGAATTCAAAATTGTTGGTGGCGGAAAATTCTCAATCTTTACAACTTGTATAGAAACAATTTATGGTATCACATTCATGGTTTTAGCACCAGATGGAGATATCGTTAAGGGATTACTTGATAGAGTAACAAACCTTGATGAGGTTAAGGCCTATATCGAGGAAACATCTAAGAAGAGTGATCTTGATAGAACAGAATTAAATAAGACAAAGACAGGATGTGTTCTTGGTGGCTTATATGCAATCAACCCAGTTAACGGTAAGGAAGTTCCACTTTATATGGGTGATTTCGTTTTAGCTAACTATGGTACAGGTGCAGTTATGGCAGTACCTTCACATGACCAAAGAGACTTTGAATATGCTGTAGCACATAATATTCCTATGATTCAGGTAATCGATGGAAGAGATGTATCTGAATGTGCATTTGAAAAGCAAGACTATCTAGGTAAGGGCTGTAAGCTTATTAATTCAGCTGAATTCTCTGGCTTAACAGTTGAAGAGGCTAAGGAAGCAATCACATCTAAGCTTGAAAAGATGGGTGTTGCAAAAAGAACAGTTAATTATAAATTCAGAGAGTGGATATTTGCTCGTCAAAGATATTGGGGTGAGCCAGTACCTGTTGTTCATACAGATAATGGTGTATATGTATTACCTGATGATGAGCTTCCATTAATCCTACCTGAGCTTGACGATTATAAGGGTAAAAATGGTAAGGCACCACTAGAAAACGCAACTGAGTGGAAGAACTATAACAAGAATGGTGTTAAGGGTGTAAGAGAAACATCTACAATGCCTGGTTCAGCTGGCTCAAGTTGGTATTTCCTAAGATATATTGATCCAAAGAACGATAAGGAGCTTGCTAATAAGGAATTATTAAAGCACTGGATGCCAGTTGATCTATACATTGGTGGTCCTGAGCATGCAGTAGGTCACCTAATGTATTCAAGAATTTGGAATAGATATTTATATGAGAAGGGTATATCTCCAGTTAAGGAGCCATTTAAGAAGCTAGTTCACCAAGGTATGATTCTAGGCTCAAATGGTATTAAGATGGGTAAGAGATTCCCTGAATATGTAATTAATCCATCTGATATTATAGCTAAATATGGTGCTGATACACTTCGTTTATATGAAATGTTCATGGGACCACTTGAGGCATCAAAGCCATGGAGTAACCAAGGTGTTGAGGGTGCAAGACGTTTCATCGAAAGAGTATTTAGACTTGTTACTGATGATCAATACAAGGCTAAATTTACTACTGAATATGATAAGTCATTAGAGCTTTTATATAACCAAACTGTTAAAAAGGTTACTAAGGACTTTGAGGCTTTAGCATTTAACACAGCTATATCACAACTAATGATATTTGTTAATGAATGCTATAAGAAGGATAAGCTATATGTTGGATTTATCGAGGGCTTAGTTAAGCTTATGGCTCCAATTACTCCACACGTATGTGAGGAAATGTGGCAGTCTTTAGGTCATGAGGGCTCAATTGCCTTTGCTGAGTGGCCTACATACGATGAAGCATTATGTAAGGCTGATACAGTTACATATGCTGTAAGTGTTAATGGTAAATTTAAGGATAAGATAGATCTAGATAAATCTCTTTCTAAGGAAGAGGTAGAAAAAGAAGCTAAGGAGCTTGAAAAGGTTAAGAATGCAATTTCAGGACATGAGATTGTTAAAGTTATTGTAGTTCCAGGTAAAATAGTAAACATTGTTATTAAGTAATAGGGTGATAAATTATGTTCCGCAAAATCGGACTTAGAACATTAAAAACTGCATTAAGTATTGGTCTTGGTATGCTATTTTATATAATACTTAGAATTATAGATGATAGAACAGGTCTATACAACCAACCAACTGGATTTAGATTTTCAGATTTCTTTAGTCCGTTCTTTGCTGGTATAGCTGCAGCTTATTCGCTATATCCATCAAAAAAGCAAAGTATTGAGCAGGCTAAGAATAGAGTTATAGCCTCACTACTTGGTGGTATAGTTGGTATAGCACTAACAATTGGCTATGGCTTAATTGGTTTAATATCAGGTAATGATTTCTTTGATTGGCCAAACCTAGGTGAAGGATTCAGCCCATGGCAGTATATACTTCCATATTCACTTGTTACAATAGGAGTATTAGTTGTTGTAATGTTCGGTAATGCTGTACATAAAAAATCTGCAATATTCGTTGGTATCCTAACATTTATATCAGTAACTATTAATCCAATGGGTATGATAGTTAATAGATATAACCAAACTGCTAATTTCTTAGGTGAGGCAGTATTTGGTCTAAACAGAATACTATCTACAGTTGCAGGTGTATTTATAGCTTTAGGTGTTAATCTATTCAAACTACCAAGAAGACATAAGAATAATGACTTATTATTCTATAT
>JAEELU010000160.1 GCA_016282815.1 Acholeplasmatales bacterium | reverse complement strand
GTTCTAGTAGGTGTAAAATTAAGCTTATTAGATGAATCCTGTTGTAATGTAGATGTTGTATAAGTTGGCATAGAAGGTCTCTTAACCTTTTTCTTTTCAACATCAGTAACCTTGAAATCAACAAGTGATTTTTTAAGATTCTCAAGCTCTTTTCTATTAGTAATTCTATTCTTACTATCAATTATTCTTTCACCAATTGAAGTTAATTTAATAGTATTATCCTTATATTTACCTTCAATTTCATAATATTTAGTAGGAACGAAGGCTACTATTTCCTTCTCTAAATTAACTATTAGCATTAAAGCAACTGATTGAACTCTACCAGCACTCTTAGAATTAATCTTTCTTTGTAATAGCTTTGAAAGCTTAAATCCTAAAATTCTATCGATCATTCTTCTTGTTTCCTGGCTATCAACCATCTTTAGGTCAATTGGCTTAGGATTCTTTAAAGCCTCGTTAACAGCATTCTTTGTAATTTCATGGAATTCAATTCTATTAGGCTTAGAGAAATCTAAATTTAATTCTCTAGCTAAGTGGTAAGCAATAGCCTCTCCTTCACGGTCGGGGTCGGTTGCGAGTAATACTTCTTTACCACTACATTCCTTCCTTAAGTACTCAACTAGGGCTTTCTTATCATTATTTATTATATATTTAGGTGTAAAATCATTTTCAATATCAATACCAAGTCCCTCTTTACCAGAAATAGAAAGGTCACAAATATGACCCTTACTTGATAAAACAGTGTAACCTCTACCTAAATATGTAGCGATTGTTTTTGATTTACTTGGAGACTCAACAATAATAACTTTACCCATAACTATCCCTCAATTCCCTATAATGATATACCCTAAAAAATGGCTTGTCAACAACAAATTTTTTGAGAAAATTTCTATTATATATTATATATAATAAGGATAGGAAAGATTTTTTTGCGTTAAAAAAAGGAGAATTTGAATTCCCCTTTTCATTGATTATTCTTCTGTATTTTCTTTCTTATCTTCTTCAGGCTTATCTGAAGCTACAGGAGCATTATTTGCAGTAGCTAATGCCTTAGAATCTTCCTTAAGATACTTTCTATCTAGGATTAGATTAACTATAGCTGCAACAACAAATCCACCAACTAAGAATAATAGGATTGAAATTAATAAGCTTAAGCCACCCTTTGAATCAATTGACTTACCAGTATAATCGAAGCTTGTGTTTTCTGAAATTACTTGCTTAGATACTGTTGTATAAGTATCAGTTTCACTGTTTAGCTTAGTATAATAAGTTGTAAGCTTCTCCTCGAATGCTTGAACACTAGCTGCGTCACCACCATTATTAGAAAGCTGCTTATTAATATCAGCTACCTCATTTTGCATTGCTGCATTTGAAGCAGTTAATGAAGCAATCTGTGTTGTATATGGTGTGAACATTTCACTTGATTGAATGCTAGTTGTAAAATCCTCGCTATTATTATTTAGCTTTACCATATAATCATATAGTTTAGAAATAACATTTTGGTTATCAGTAATTTGCTTTTCTAAAGATGCCTTTCTAATTTCAAGCTTTGTTTTATTCTCATTGAAATTCTTTACAAACTTATAAGCAGTAAGCTCGTTGTCAAGCTCAGTGAACTTATGAGTTTCAAAATAAGAATTTAATTCAAGTCTATATTCAGAAAGCTTCTTCTGGTTATCACCACTAGGGTAGATATCACCGAATTGAGCAATTAATGCATCATACTTAGTATTTAAATATGCTAATTGTGCTTTTAAATAATTTACTTGCTCACCATAATCATTTGATTTAGTGTAAGCATCTAGATTAATTGTATTATTAGTATCCTGAGTAATTGCGATTGTCTTAGTTACTGGAACTAAAAGGATAGCTGCGAAATAATCTCTTGCTTGATCAGAATTCTTGAAATATCTTCCTGAAGCTGTAATTGTAAATACAATTTGAGATGAAGTCTTAGTTTCATCCTGAACGATTTCCTTCTTAATAGAAATCTTTTCCTTTTCAACTAATGTCTTAACATCAATTGAAGAGAACTTCTCATCACTTGCCTTAACCTTATTTAAAGTATCAAGCTTTACTAAATCACGATAATTGAATTGTGAGTTATCTGCGTATACACCATCGTTAACACCTTGAGCGTTATATACTACTGAAGTTGTGTACTCAGTTTTTAATTTATTATATATTAATTGAGATCCTAAAAGACCTACAACGAAAATTACACCAGTTATAAATAACAGTAATTTCCATCTTCTAAAAATTACTTTGAATATCTGTCCTAATGATATTCCTTCATCTTCGTACTCTTGCATACAAAAACCTCCTATAAAAATACCCGTTTAATTATATCATTTTAAGTATAATTTTACAATAACAAATATTTTTGTTATAATTTTTTTTGGAGATGATAAAATGAAGCCACTTGCTTATAGAATTAGACCTAAATCATTTGATGAAATTGTAGGTCAGGACCATTTAGTTGGTAAGTCAGGTGTAATCACTAACATGCTTAACCAAAATAAGCTATTTTCAATGATTTTATATGGACCTGCCGGATGTGGAAAAACAACAATTGCAGAAATAATTTCTAATATGTTCCCACTAAGCTCATATTCATTTAATGCATCTACCGATAATAAGGCAAAGCTTAAGGATATCGCAGATGGAGCTAAATACCATGAATTCACAATCTGCGTTATCGATGAAATACAT
>JAEELU010000023.1 GCA_016282815.1 Acholeplasmatales bacterium | reverse complement strand
ATTCAATCATAAAAACTTCTTTAAATTCTTCAGTATATGTAATTGCTTTTTCTGAAACATGTTTAACATATTTGTTTTTGCTTAATTGTTCAACTTGTTCAGGAGTAAAATAATTTTTGCCCATATCATCATCTCGTTTCTATTAGTTTTATTATACAACGTCAAAAAGGCCCTCCAAAGTACAATCTACCTTTTTTAAGTGTCTACTTTATAGGGTCTATTTTATTTTTAGGTTAGCCCTTTACTTTTACATCAATGCAATAACTGCGTTTATTGCTTCCTTAGTTACAACCTCAATTGTAACCTCTTCTTTTGTTCCAACATTATAAACATTCATATTTTCCTTATTGCTTGCATCAATTGGATAACCACTTTCCATGATGTAGTTAGAAATAATAATATATAGAATGTTAGAATCTAATGCCTTAGCTATATCACCACTAGCTTGAAGCTCCTTTAGCTTCTCATTACTAATTGTAACCTCATAGCCACCATCAGCTGATAGAATACTAATACCTGAAATAAATGCCTTTAATTCAGTCTTAGTAACGATAATAGCTTCACTATCATCATATAATGTACCAACTGTTGAATATGCCTCATCTCTACTTACATATACGCTATTACCAGCACCAGCACTAATCTTTGAAGATATTGTTGCCTGCATAATAGAGCTTTCAAGTAATGCATCTACCTTTTCGTTACTTGAAGGAAGCTTAATAGCTGATGCGTCAAATGTAGAAATATTAGTAATACTTAAGCCATCTCTTACTGAGAATAATAATCCCTTTAATGAATCATTCTTAATATGCTCATTTGTAGTATCATAATCAGAGGCTGGGATTGCTAATATATCCTTATCAACTAGGTTAGCTGAAATTGAACCAGTTAGGATATATGATGAACCAACACTATTGATTGCAGAATCAGATAATGTGATTGAATCAATACTAATTTCTGAGATATTAAAATTCTCGCCTAGGCTTCCAATAAATGTTACTAATGATGATATTTCTTCCTTCTTGTAAATTGTAATACCACCAGTAGTTTCCTTAGCCTCATTTGAGTCAACTAATAATCCATTAGATGTAATTATATTGTTTAGATTCTTATATAGCATAGATTTAGCGATAACTGATTTATATAAGGTATCTAGCTTAGTTTCTGTTCCATCTGTAGGAATAGTATTTAATGTAGATAAATTAGCTGTGATTGAAGATATATCAATGCTTGTAATATTTAATTCTAATGAATTAATAACATTGATTAATGCTTCTATTTCTTCCATACCATAATATACATCGTTTTGATATGTAACCTTAACTGCTGTCTTTGCATTTGGATCAACTAATGAATCAGTTAAAACAGTATCTAAATAGCTTGATAATGTTAAATACATAACACCACTATCACAGATTACTTCAATTCTCTTCTTAGTAGTTCCAGGCATTGTATCATTTAATGAACCAATAATATCAGTAATTGTTCCACTAAAGCCATTATTAATTAATGCTGTAATTTTTAAGCCTGTAGCGTCCTTAGCACTCATCATCCTTCTGAATTCACCAGGATTACCCTCTGTAGATAACCAATCCTCTGTTGTTGATAAATATGAAGGAATCTTAATATAATCTGTTTTAGATAAGAAGTTTCTAACAACATTAGAAATTGTACCTTCAATAATCTTATTAGCTAGTATTTCATCACCAAGGCTTCTGATGCCTACAAGTAAAGCATCGATATCCCTATCAGCCTCTGGAGCTGAAAGATAATCTAATAAAGGAGTTAATACCTGTGGTAATAAATCAAGTAAATCTTCTATTTCAACACTCTTTAATAATTCCTTTGTTTGACCATCTACTACCTCAAGTGCGCTATTAGGAATATATAATTCACCAAGTGGTCCTATATTCTTATTTGCGAAAATGAATGAAGATAATACTACTCTTAGTATATCTGATTCAGCTAAATAATCAGCTGCAGTCTTATGATTTTCATCCTCTACCTGAAGGTTGATACATAAATCCCTTAAATCAGTAAGCATTTCTGTTTGTGAGCTAGATTGTGATAATAGATTTAAAATAATAGGCTTATTAGCTTCATTCTTTAGGATATATTTTATAGCTCCTAGGAAGCAAGATAATTCACCTGGATCACCATCAACATCATAGAATCTAATATTCTCAGGTACATATACGCTAGGATATGTAGATGTTAAAGCACCTATAAATGCTTTATTTATGAATGACATTGATAACACCTTATCTACTATCTTTGATTGAGTAAGCTGAGTCTCAATAGCTTCATATGCTGCAATTGTTTGATTTGTTTGAGCTTCAGTTTCTCCATGGAATATCTTAAACATTAATTCAATAATCTTATTCTTATCTGAAAGCTTAAAATCACTTATGCTTGAATTTAAATTTCTAATCAAATCACAGCCTGATGCTAATGTATCAAGAAGGCTCTTTATTTCACTAGTCCAATCAACATTAACCTGTGTTGAAGCTACAGCCTCTACATTTTGTACTGATACATTTGATTCAGAATACATATTATCTACACATACGAATACTCTTTCAAGTACTCCATTTAATTCAGTTTTCTTATTTGCATCATTTATTATAGATAATTGCTTTAAAGCAGGAACTAGATTTTCTGAATAAATCTTTAGCTTATCCGCATCAGTTGCGTTCTTACCGACTGATAATAGCTTTAATACTGGAGTTAATAATACATTGATATCTTCCTTAACTAATAAATGAGATACCTTTAATGTTGAAACTGCTTGTCCAGCATTCTTCTTTGTTTGATCATCAGGAATATAATTTGAATAGTAATCACTCTTTAGTAATACTAATAATAGCTCCCTTGTTTTAGGATCCATACTATTTGTGAAATCCATCTTATCTAGGTGGTTTGCTATAGAATCAAGCATTGATAATCCAAAGTTAATAAAATACTTTCCACCATCAAATTTATTAATTATCTGAGTGAATCCCTCTTGGAATTTTTGATTTCCAAGTATTGCAAATATTCTATCATCATCACTCTTAATCTTTCCATTAATTAAATCAATTACAGTTTGACTATCAGTTTCCATCATTAAATCAAATGTGTCTCTTACAAGTCTTGTATATTGACCAAGCTCCTCAGCAAAATATACCTTTTCGTTAATTCCAAGCTTTTCATCTGTTAAATTACCCTGAAGTACAATATTAGCTGCGAAATAATAATAAGGAACCTCATTTTTATTTTTAGCTATATTTAATACCTTAATGACACCATTACTTCCATAGCTACCTAATGCTTCATAAACCTCATATAATCTATTTTTATTTTCATCGCCAAAATTATATTCTGTGGTATATGTCTTTTCTCCGATTCCTCCACCTACCATAAATAGGACTGCACCGATAAAGCTCATATTGACTAAGGCAACAACCAAGCCTCTACCAAAGCCTACTAAACCACCCCATAGGCTTCTTTTCTTATATTTATAATCAGAATTAAGCTCAAGCTCCTTAGCTTCCTTTTTAGCCTTATGTCTTCTTTCTGGATAAAAGATTACATAGATTAAATAGAATAGGAATAATAGAATATCATAAACTAATAATGCTATAAAGAAGAATACTAAATGATATGCAAGGCTAACTAGTGTAGCAAGATAATTTGCATTTTCCTGTAGTGCTAAAGTTAATCCCTCACCATAATTTACCTTAGTAATTATTAATTCAGTTATTATTGATGTTAATGTGTTATTCTCAGCAGCAACACCAAGGCTCCTCTGGAGTCCTCCCTGTCCCATAAATGTATTGGTTATTCCAACTATGGCTTCATCAGATTGTGGGTTATTAACTACAATTAAATAAAATATAAGTGCAATTAAAAACGCAACAGTAGCCTGGATTAATAAAATAACGCTTTTTCTTAATCCTCTAGCTAAGCCAAGTAGGAAAGCCCATAATATTATTAGAACAAATAATATTGTTGGTACTAAAATTAATAATGTTTTTAGCATTAATATCACTTCCTAATTCTTTATTTAATAAATCTATGATTTATAAATACTTTTTCATTATACTAAATTTTATCACAATTTTCAGTTAAAAAAAAGATTATATTCTATTAATTACGATATGTATGAAATTATTTTAATTATATTCTTAAAATAGACAAATTTTTTCTTGCATTAAAATATTCTATATGATAAAATAAACAAGCGTATAGGGGCATATTGTCAATGGTAGCAAGCCGGTCTCCAAAACCGTTAGTGAGGGTTCGAATCCTTCTGCCCCTGCCATTAATAAAAAATCAAAGCTAAGTCGATTGATTTAGCTTTTTTATTTTTCTATACAAAAAAACAATCAGTGAAATATACTGATTGTCTCATAACTATTAATCATTTAAATGGAATGCTTTTTCGACTAAAGCTAGTGTTTCTTCTGCAGTTCTATTTTCATCCCTTAAGATAACATTAAATCCGGAATTTAAAAATTCATTATAATTTTCTTCTGAATTAATACGTTCTAAGCAATCTCTAAAATTCTTTAAGGCAGCTTCACTATCTTCTTCTTGTAATAATAATTGATATAAGAATTGTTTTTCTTTATCTGGTCTATCAAAGAAACGTTTAACAGAAACCTCT
>JAEELU010000159.1 GCA_016282815.1 Acholeplasmatales bacterium | reverse complement strand
TGTATCCTGCTTAGTACCAATAATAGCAAGAGATGTAAATAGTAGCATAGCTAAAGATTGACCGAACTTCATAGCCAATGTACGTGCTGCGAAGAACATACCCTCTCTCTTTTCGCCTGTAACAACTGAATCAGCTTCTGCGATATCAGCAACAATTGATTGTGGAATAATACCAAGTAAAGCCATTGGAAATGAAGAAATAACTACAATAAGAACACCAAATACCCAGCTCATTGCGTTAGCCTCAGTAGCATCCTTTAATACTAATGAGCAAATAGCTGTAATTAAATATGCTAAAGCTAAACCGATAAATCCTAAAATAGTTAAACGCTTCTTACCAAATTTCTTAACTAGATTTGATACGATTGGGTAGAAACATGCAGATAATACTGTCATTGCACCCATAAATACCATAACCATTGATTCATCAAGCTTCATTGATACCTTAACGAAGAATGGTAAGCCTGTTTGGAATAATGTTAAACCAACCCAGTACATAATATCTGAACCAGCAAATACTCTAAAGTCTTTGTTCTTAAAAGTTTTGCCTAAAGACTTAAATGCATTAGTTCCAGCTGGCTTTGATTCAACGAAATCAGTTTCCTTAATTAGGAATGTAGGAAGTAGCATACATACACATGCGATTATTGCAAGTGGGATGAAGCATACTACATAGCTCCAATAATAGCCTACTGCTTCCCTAAAGAAACCAGCAAATACGAATGGAGTATAAGCAATTAATGTACCAGCAAAATAAGTTAATGAAATATATGTAGATATATTCATTCTATCTTCTTGTGTTTTACCAAATTCAGAAATTAATGCATTATATGGTGTACAATAAATAGTCATGAATGTATAGAATAATACAAGCATTACTGCAACCCAAGCAACATTCCAACCACTAACCTCTTGGCTACCTGTAAATAATGTTGGTGCCATAAATACTAAAACAGTTATTACTGCGAATGGAATAGCTGCAAATCTCATAAATGGGAATCTTCTTCCCTTAGGATTCTTTGAATTATCACTTAAATTAGCGATTAACGGATCTGATACAGCATCCCAAACTCTACACAATGCAGTGATTAGACCAATAATAGTTAAAAAGCCACCAATTACTAATCCTGATGAGATTAAAGTGAAATACGGAATTTCAGTACCAGAGAAATACCTTACAACATTTCCTGCCGCATCAACTATTTTTTCTCCTGCCGCATCCTTTGCCACTGTTTCTGTTGGTAGATAGAACGCTACAAGCCAAGCACTGATAATACCACCAAGTAGTGACCAGCCTAATTGACCAACAGCGAAAATCCACATTTGTTTTTTAGTAAGTCGTTTCATTTTTTGCCCCCCTTTTTCCTAAATAAAACTACTTTAATAAACCGTTTAAAATAACATCAACCATTATTTTTAGTTCCTTATAACTGCTTTGCTCATCTGATTTTAATATTGTACCCTTTCTAGATAGTCTCTTACCTAAATCTAGTAATACGTGTGTAGTAGCATAATAGAAAGATTCAATATCAGGTACCTCCCTCATTTCACCCTTTTCTACAGCAAGCTTATAGGAATTAAAATAGATTTCCTTGAATTTGTTTACACCATCCTCATATGAAGAACTATCATATGATTCATTAATAATAAACGCATCAAATTCATTGATGAACGAGAAAAATTCCTTATGATCAATATAGATATTAAGGAAATTAGTATAGAACTTTCGAATTATCTCTACTCCTTCTAATCCATCAAAATTATAATAATTTTCAAATACTCTTTTAGATAGCTTAATTGCGGCTAATACAACAATGTTTTGTTTTTTAGCAAAATATCTATATAGTGTTGCGTCCCCTATTTCAACACTTTTAGCTATTTCACTCATCGTAACCTCATCAATTGATTTAGCTAAAAATAGCTTTAGAGCCTCCTCAATTATGAAATCCTTTTGTGCATCTTTCATTTTACTCATCAGCAAAACCTCCTTATTCATTTTTATATTTTTTGATAGTCATTCTATCATTACGAGTATATATCTATCTATACTATACTCCTAATCCGTTACTAAGTCAATAGCTTTTGTAAGCCTTTTCAAAGAAAAAAAACCTGGAATAATCTTCCAAGTTTTCAATAATAATATTTTTAATACTTTTTTATAATTTATGTCCACATTTTACACAATAATTATCTGTTATTTCATTAATATAATTACATTCTGGACATTTAGATTTTAATTTTTGACCGCATTTATTACAAAATAATTCTTCCTTTGTTATCTTATCTCCGCAGTTTGGACATTTTCCCCAAACTGTTTCTTCTATTAAATTAGAAGTATAACCTGTGATAACTATAGATAATCCTAGCTTTAATAATTTAGAGCCTATACTTGCAACCACAGAAAACGGAATTAACAAGAAAAATGGTATTAATATTAAAGTTGGAAATCCAGAACCAGCACTAAAATTATTAACTGAATTAACAGCGATAAGCACAAATGATACAAAGCAAGCTATTGCACCTATCAAACCTACAGCCGTTAATACGCCGCCTATAATAAGTAATTTTTTTCTTAATTCTTTTGCTTTTTTAGAGCTTACTACATTATTAACATCAGAATTCAATAATCTAATTTCTTCTCTTAAATCGTTAAACATACTTAAATGTCCTCTATATTACCAAATAGATAATCTCTTATTAGGTGCTATATACATCTTATCTGTTTTCTTAACATCAAATGTAGTATACCACTCCTCGAAATTTCTTGGTGGCATATTAGTTCTTAACACTACTGGACCATGTACATCTACGCTTAATAATAATGCTAGATACTCAGGCTTAGCCTTACAGCACCAAATCTTTGCCCAATTAATGAAATATTCCTTATAATTAGCATCA
>JAEELU010000158.1 GCA_016282815.1 Acholeplasmatales bacterium | reverse complement strand
TAGATGAGGCAATTATTCATATCAATAATTATTCAACTAAGCATAGTGAATCAATTATTACAGAGAATAAGGATGCAGTGTTAAGATTCTATAATGAAATTGATAGTGCATGTGTATATCATAATGTTTCTACAAGATTTACAGATGGTGGAGAATTTGGCTTCGGTGCTGAAATTGGTATAGCAACAAGTAAGCTTCACGCAAGAGGTCCTATGGGATTAAAAGAAATAACTACCTATAAGTATGTTATAGATGGAAATGGCGAGGTAAGATAATGTATAAGTTTGGTATTTTAGGCGTAGGTAAAATGGGCTCTAGTATTTTAAATGGTATACTAGAGGCTAAAATATTTGATAAGAAGGATATATTATTAAATTTATATAGCCCTGAGGAAATAGAATATTATGGTAAGAAGCTAGGCTTTAATTATGTAACAAGCCCAAATGAGCTATTTAATAATGTAGAGCTATTATTACTTTCTATTAAGCCACAGGTATTCCCTGAAATCGAAGGAATTGCTAAAGCAAATGATTTCAAGAATAAGGGTGTAATTTCTATTTGTGCAGGAATCACATTAGATTATCTTGAAAGCCTATTTAAGAATGCAGAAATAGTAAGAATAATGCCTAATACTCCAGCATTAATAAAAATGGCTGTAGCAACTATTTGCTCAAAAAATACTAATTCAAAATGCTTTAAAATAGCATTTGAAATCTTTAATTCAATTGGTAAATGCTACGAAATTGATGAGAAGTATATGGACGCAACTATTCCACTTAATGGATCTATGCCTGCCTATTTAGAGCTATTTGCTAAAGCATTTATCGATAAGGCTATAAAGGATGGAATTGATCCTGAGGTTAGTAAAAAGCTAGTTTGTGAAAGTATCATTTCATCAGCTAATTTAATTTTAAAATCAGATGAATCAATTGAACAGCTAATTAAAAATGTATGCTCAAAGGGTGGAACTACCCTTGCAGGATTAGATAAGCTTTATGAATATAAGTTCGAGGAAGCAATCTATGAATGTAGTGAAGCATGTAAAAACAGAAGTATGGAGCTAAAGAGATAGTGATTTTCACTATCTTTTTTCTGAAAAAATACTCTTTTTGGTTAATAGTCCATTATTAGGAATATTAGCCTTTTTTATTTTATAATTTTAATTTTAAATGTTGAAAAAATAGTTTATTCATAGTAAAATAGCATTACCCAAAAGTTTAGGGATTTCAAACTTCAAGATTAGGCATTTCAAACAAGGAGGTGTTACTGTGAACCTAGGAAATAAATTAAAGGAGCGTAGAAAGCTTTTAATGCTAACCCAACAGGAGCTTGCGAATAGATGTGAGCTAACCAAGGGCTATATTTCCCAGCTTGAAAGTAATTCAGTATCACCATCACTTGAAACCTTGGAATTGATTCTAGAGGTTTTAGGAACCAATTTAAGTGATTTTTTCAAGGATGATAATAATAATAAGAAAATAATCTTTACGAAGGATGAACAATACGAAAAGCTATTTGATGGATATAATCAAACCTGGCTTGTACCTACAGCGCAGGAGCATGTGATGGAGCCAATTTATGTAGAGCTACATAAAAATGGTGAAACATTCCATGATTACCCACATACCGGTGAGGAATTCGGTTATGTTATTGAGGGTGAAATAAAAGTTATCTATGGAGATGAGGTTCAAATTTGTAAAGAAGGAGAATCTTTTTATTTTATAGCAAATAAGGATCATTATATAATGAATAATTCTGATAGAAAGGCAAAAGTTATTTGGGTATCATGCCCTCCTAATTTTTGATAATGGTGATAAGTATGAGTAGAGTAATAATAATTGGCTGTGGTGGAGTAAGTAAGGTTGCAATTCATAAATGCTGCCAGCTTGATGATGTATTTACTGATTTATGTATTGCATCTAGAACTGTGTCTAAATGTGATGATGTAAAAAAGGAATTAGAGGGTAAAACTAAAACTAATATTACAACTAAGCAAATTGACGCTAATGATTTTGATGCTTTAGTTAAATTATTTAATGAATTTAAGCCTGAGATTGTTATGAATCTTGGTATGCCATATCAAAACCTAATAATAATGGATGCCTGTTTAGAATATGGTTGTCATTATTTAGATACTGCATGCTATGAGCCTGAGGATGTAAATGAGCCAGTATGGAGAGCAAGATACGAAAAGAGAGTAAAGGAAAAGAACTTTACTGCTTATTTTGATTATAGCTATCAATGGGAATATAGAAAGAAATTTGAGGAGAAGGGTTTAATTGCTTTACTTGGCTGTGGATTTGACCCAGGTGTAACTCAAGCCTATGTTGCATATGCTAAGAAGCATGAATTCGATAGAATTGATACACTTGATATCCTAGATTGTAATGGTGGAGACCATGGCTATCCTTTCGCAACTAATTTTAATCCAGAGATTAATTTACGTGAGGTATCATCAGATGGTGCCTACTATGAAAATGGTAAATGGATAAAGGTGCCTGCTATGAGCATCAAAAGAGAATATAATTTTGATGGAGTAGGAATGAAGGATATGTATTTACTACACCATGAGGAAATTGAATCAATCGCTTTAAATTATCCTGAAATCAAAAGAATTAGATTCTATATGACATTTGGTGAAAGTTATCTAAGACATATGAACTGTCTTGAAAATGTAGGCTTATTATCAACTAAGGCAATAGATTATAAGGGAACTAAGATTGTTCCTATTCAATTCTTAAAGGAATTATTACCAGATCCATCTACACTTGGACCTAGAACACATGGTAAAACAAATATCGGTTGTATATTTACAGGTGTTAAGAATGGTAAGGAAAAGAAATATTATATCTATAATATGTGTGATCATCAGGAATCATACCATGAGGTTGGCTCACAGGCTGTAAGCTATACTACAGGCGTTCCAGCAATGTGTGGTGCTTTAATGATATTAAAGGGATATTGGAATACTCCAGGTGCTAAAACAGTTGAGGAGTTTAATCCAGATCCATTTATTGAAGCTCTTGATAAATATGGTCTTCCTAAAACTGAAAGCTATGACCCAATAATGGTAGATTAATATGAATGAAGATTTAAGAGATCCATTTTTAAGATTTAAGGATATTAATCCCTATGATTTATTTAAGAATATAAAAACGCCAGCCTATATCATAGATGAATGGGGATTAATAAGAAATGGTAAAATTCTAAAGGATATAATGGATAAAACAGGAGCCAAAATATTATTAGCTCAAAAGGCTTTTTCTAATTATGATTTATATCCATTATTAGAAAAATATGTCGCAGGTACTGAGGCTAGTGGACTATTTGAGGCAAGACTTGGTAAGGAGGAAATGCCTAATAAGGAGGTTCACGTATTCTGTGGAGCCTATAGAGATGATGAATTCGATGAATTAATGAAATATTCTAACCACATAGTATTTAATTCATTAAATCAATTAAAAAAATTTGGTCCAAAGGCAAAATTAAACAATAAAAGTGTAGGCATTAGAATTAATCCAGAAATATCAACTCAAAAGGGACCAGCAATATACGATCCATGCTCAAGTGAATCAAGGCTCGGTATTCCTATTTCTACATTAGATAAAATTGATCCTGAATTATTACCATTAATAGATGGAATTCATTTCCATACTCTATGCCAACAAAATTCTGATGATTTAAAAATAACATTAGATGAAATAGAAAAGAAGTTTTCTAAATATTTAAAAAATATTAAGTGGATGAATTTTGGTGGAGGTCACCATATCGTAAGAAGTGACTATGACATAGATTTATTAATTAAATGTATTAATCATATGAAGAATACATATAATATTGATATATATCTAGAGCCAGGAGAAGGAGTAGTATTAAATGCAGGCTTCCTATTAACTCATGTTCTTGATACATATGTTAATAATGATAAAATCTTTGCAATACTAGACACAAGTGCTGCCTGTCATATGCCTGATGTCATCGAAATGCCATATTTACCACCATTATATCTAGCAGATTTAGATGGTAATAAATATGATGTAAGGCTTGGTGGACCAACATGCCTTTCTGGTGATAATATCGGCAAATATAAGTTTATAACTCCTCCAAAGGAGAATGATTTATTAATATTTGGTGATATGGCACTGTATACATCATGTAAGAGCAATACATTTAACGGTATGCCTTTACCTAATATTTATATACTTCATAATGATAATAGCTTTGAGAAGCTTACTGATTTTAATTATTATGATTTTAAATATAGATTAGGTAAGAGTAAGAAGAAGATAGAATGTTAAAAAAAAGACTAGCTTGACTAGTCTTTTTGTTCGCCTTCTTGCTTTTCCTCATGCTTTTTAGCTTTTTCCTTTTGTTCTTCAATACGCTCAAATGCACGAGATAGATAAAGAATTCTTTTTGAGATATTTATATAGCTATTTGCAGTAACTGCAAATTCAAGTGCGATATCATTTAGCTTATTATAATCATTCTCACTTGTTTCATTAAGCATTTTGAATGCTTCTAATACAACCTGAGATGTTTTTTCTGAATTTAGTGCATTGAAATGATTAAATGCATCTGTTTTATTTTCAACAGAGTAGCTCTTATCAAGAATTTGCTTTACCTCTGCGATAGATAAAACCTGCTTTAAGGTACATATCTCTTCGATTAATGCTAAATGCTCCTTAGAATATTTCTTACTCTTAGGTGCTGGTAAAACTTCACCCTTAACATAATTATTAATCATAGAAGGAGTAATTTGCTTATCTAAAGTAGATGTTTGGAATATATATAGCTGCTTTTCTAAGAATGTTACTACCTGATCCATATATAGCTCTAAATCTGGTAGCTGTTCAAAGCTTTTGAAGCTAAAATTATTTAAATCATTAAGCCAATTTTCTAGTGATTTATTAATAGAATCCATAAAAATACCTCCAAATTCATATAAATTTTATCATATTATATTTAAAAAAACAACAAAAATAGTATAAAAACACTTGACAAAATTTTATTTCTAATGTAAACTAGTATTGTAAACTAGATGAAATAATATTGTGTTTGGAGGCTATTAGTAATGAAAAAAAGGATATTGATTATTGGTAATAATGAGTTCTCAAGAGAGTATTATGAGGATGGAGTATTTAAAATTAACAACAAAAAATACATTAAGGCTTTATACCAAAAGTATGAAATTGATAACTTATCTAAGGATAGTTTAAGCTGTGATTCAGCTATCAGAATGTCTAAATTTTATATTGAAAATAATAAATATTCATCATGTATTATCGCATTAGGCTTAGATGAGGCTAGAAGAAATACAGTAGAAGAGTTAAAGGATAAGCTTTCTACTTTATTAGAGGAATTAATTTCTAAGGATATCGAACCAATTCTATTGGAAATCGACAGTGAGAAATATAATGTTTCTTTAGCAAACTCTGTTATTAGAGAGGTAAAGAAGGAATATAAGCTAAGCCAGGATATGTATAACGATTTGATCGTAAATGGCTCTAAACTTCAATTTTGTTAATAATTTATTATTAAATATAAGACCGAGGCATCCCTTTTTGGACGTTTCGGTCTTTTTGGTATCATAAAATTCACTTGCAAAAAATTGATAACTTTGTTATAATAACGTTAAGATAAACGAAAAACGTTTACATAAGGAATATTATTAAATTTGGTTATGATTAAAGTCTTACTTTAATTGAACATAAAGTAGTATGCAAAATTAAAAAAATTAGCAAGAGATTGAATCTCATGTCTACAAACGCACGCCTTACATTGAATAAGCGTATTTTGTTCATTCTGGTGCTTAAGAACCTAATACGTGATAGTGCCCATTTTGTTCTTGACAGCTTATACATTTTTTTAAAATTACGCCCATACCGAAAACAGATGGCGTACTACAGGGTTAGGGTAATATAAATAAATAGAAAAGGAGATAAACATGAAAAAACTAGTTTGTGATTTATGTGGTGAATCCGACTTCGTCAAAGTTGAAGGAATGTTTGAATGCCAAGTATGTGGCGCTAAATATTCTGTTGAGGAAGCAAAATCACTTTTCCGTGATGTAAAAGATTCCCCTAGTGCAAGCACAGCCGATGATTATGATGAAGCACCAGACAGTGGATTCAAAGAGAACCCAGTAGCACAGCCAAAGGCCGGCCCTACAATCGTAAGAAAAGTTATTGTAGCAAAGCCTTCTACACAATCTCAATCAGATCCACAAGCTGCTAAACGTATTGTTCAGCAGATGAAAAAACAGGAGGAGGCTCCTAAAAAACCAGGCGCAACAACAGTAATAAAGAAGGTTGTTGTTAAGCCAACAGTAGTTGCAAAACCAGCAGCTCCAGCAAAGAAGGTACAGCCTAAACCAACAGTAGATGTATCTAAGATGGCAGTTGGTGGAAACATTCAGATGATTGAAAACTTATTCATTCTTTCTGAAAATGCATACGATTCTGAAAACTATGTAGATGCAGAAAACTATGCTAACAGAGTTATTGAAATTGACGCAAGTAACTCAGATGCATGGTTAATGAAAGGTAACTGTGCCGCAAGACAGTCTACACCTGCAAACTTCAGATTCCTAGAAGCTATCAATTGTTGGAATACTTGTTTACAGAATTCTGACAAGGATGAATTTGAGGATTACCAATTTACAGTAAGAACAAATATTACTGATATCATGGTAGCTTATGTTTTAAAGAATTGTATTGATTTTGCAAAGACACCTACAGATGAAAATTTTGCTAAAGTGAAAGAAACTATTGATACAGTTGAGCCAATGATGCGTAAGGCTAACCAAACATTTGGTGTTGACATTGTATCATATGAAGATAAATTAGCATCTAATTTAAGCGCTGTAGTAACAAAAATTAGTAAGCAAGCAATCCAAAACTTCGGTAAGAAGAAGGAGCAACAAACAGATGAGGCTTATGCTAAATTTGTTCAAACTCAGGATGTTTGTATTAATTGTTGGGATTATCTAATGGACTTAGCTAAGCGTCATGGTACAGTTACAGCAATACTTTCAAGTATTGTAAAGATGCAGGAAGCAATCATTCGTAACTGTGGTCATAAAGTTTCAGGCTCTAAGGTAAAGGAAAGCGTAAAGTGTTCTATGGCTGAGCGTAACCTACGTCTTGAAAAGATCCAAAAGGCTAAGAAGAAGCTTGATGATAAGTTCGTTGATATTCGTAAGCGTGACAAGGTTGATCAAAAGATTAAGAATGAGAAGTATTGGGAAGAGCATCAAGAGGAGAAGCAACAATTACTTGATGAGCGTCAAAAACTTGACCATGAAATATTCGAGCTTGAAAACTCTAAGCTTAAGATGCCTGAACTTACAGAGCTTAAGAAGCTTGAGGAAGAGGCTATTCGTCTACAAGTTCTTAAGGATAACCCTACTTACTCTAACAAGGAAAGAACAGCTTACATGGATCAATTAAATAAGGTTCGTAAGCAAATTGTTACTAAGAAGCGTGAGCTTGCATCTCGTCTTAACCCAATCGAAGATAAGATTGAGAAGTATAAGAAGAGAATGTACAACATCGATAAGGAACTTAACCAAAATCGTTAATAATTATACCCAGCTTGCTGGGTATTTTTATTTACTTTTTAAATTATTATTATATAATAATTATGGTGATATTATGCTAGATATTAATGTATATTTTATAGATACTAATAAGTATAGCTTAGATGAAATAATGAATAATAAATATATAAATAAAAAGGATATAGATAATGCCTTTAGATTTAAAATGGAATTAAATCGAAAGGAAGAATTAATATCATCATATTTTAAGAATAAATATATTAATGATGAAATCTATTTTAATGAGCATAATAAGCCACTTACAAATAATAAATATTTTAATATCTCTCATAGTAATGGATTAGTTATTTTTTCTTATTTAGATGATATAGAAATAGGTATAGATATAGAAAAAATAAGAGAAGCTAAAGAGGATTTAATTAAATATATTTCATCACCATTAGAATATAAATATATTGATTCAAATCGTAAATTTTATGAAATATGGACCTCTAAGGAGGCTATAGTTAAGTGCCATGGAAATGGCTTAACTGGTATCGTAAAGGAAATACCAGGTTTACCGCTTATAGGCACAAAGGAATACCAAGGTAAGTTATATAGATGTAACATGATTAGTAATGATATCTATGCTATATCTGTAGTAATTAATTCTGATATAGAATTTAATATTAATTTGATTAATGAAGAATTAAATTCTAATTGACTTTTATAAAAATAAATACTAAAATATTTTTAAATGCGAAGAAATGAAGGAGTAAGTAATTAATTACTTATAGAGAGGATATGTTTGGTGGAAATATCTAGTTAAAATTACTGAAGGTAGTCATGGAGCAGTATTTTTGAAATAGTAGTAGAAAATACCGTATGCTTACGTTACAAGTATAATTGAGGTGCTATGTTTATATACATAGAACTAAGGTGGTACCGCGATAATTCGTCCTTAGAATATTTATTCTGAGGACTTTTTTTATGAGATTAATTGGTGAAGAAATCATAATAAGAGATTTAAGCCTTAAGGATTTAAATGATTATTATGAATATGCTAAATGTGAAGATGTTGGTCCTAATGCAGGTTGGAAGCCAATCCCTGATTTAGAGATATGTAAACGGGTCTTATCCGGAAATATAATCTCTAAGGATGTTTTCGCTATTGCCTTAAAGGATACTAATAAGCTTATTGGAACTATATCCTTATATAATTATGGTATAAGGAAATACAATAAGGTTAAGTCATTAGGCTTTTCTTTAAATAAGGATTATTGGAATCATGGCTATATGACTCAAGCCGTGAAGCTATTAATAGCTTATGTTTTTGGCAAAACTGATTGTGAGGTATTAGAGGTCGGTCACCATTCAGATAATTTCGCATCAAAACGAGTGATTGAAAAATGCGGATTTAACTATGATGGTAGATTATGTAAATATAAAAAGCTATATAATGGAAGATTAGTTGACGCTGATTTCTATTCTATGACGAGAGAAGATTATGAGAGGATGAAAAGATATGAGTAAGGAATTAAAACCAAAATATGATTTTAAAGAAGTAGAAAATGGTAAATATGAATTCTGGCTTAAGGGTGGATTCTTTGAGGCTGGAGACAAGGAAAAGGAGCCCTTTACAATTGTTATTCCTCCACCAAATGTAACTGGTAAATTACATTTAGGTCATGCTTGGGATACAACATTACAGGATATTATTATCAGAAGAAAAAGAATGCAGGGCTATGATGCATTATGGTTACCTGGTATGGACCATGCTGGTATTGCAACACAAGCAAAGGTTGATGCTAAATTAAAGGAACAGGGTATTTCTAGATATGATATCGGTAGAGAGGAATTCCTAAAGGTATCATGGGAGTGGAAGAAGGAATATGCCAAGATTATTCGTTCTCAATGGGCTGCCCTTGGTTTATCACTTGATTATACAAAGGAAAGATTTACACTTGATGAAGGCTTAAATAAGGCAGTTAACCACGTATTTATTACTCTATATAATAAGGGCTTATTATATCAGGGTGAAAGAATTATCAACTGGGATCCTGAGGCTAAAACAGCCTTATCTAATATCGAGGTTGAGCATAAGGATGTTGAGGGTGCATTCTATTATTTCACATATCCATTTGTAGATGGAAATGGTGGAGTAGTTATTGCAACAACTCGTC